>CAYSWE010000472.1:0-2005 GCA_964434515.1 uncultured Phycisphaerales bacterium
GCCATCGACGACCGCCAGGGCGCTCGCTCGCCGTGCCACCGTGGCGCTGAGGACTCGCTCGAGCTCAAACGCCTCGGTCACCGCGCCGCCTTCCACCGCGCATACATTTCGTGATGGATGCGATGAATCATTCCGTTCGGCCAGAACTTCGGGTGCGGTCGGCGCAGCGTGCCATGATCGCGCCCCTCGACGAACAGGATCTCCGCGTCACTGCCAAGCTTCTTCAGCGCCGGCGCGAGCAGCTTACAGGCGCCTTCGAGCCGGAAGGTGTCTTGCGTTCCGATCCAAATGCGCAGCTTGCCAGCGAGCTTGGGGCCCAGCGTCTTCCAGTTGCGCTCGAGCACAAGTCGAATGTCATAGCGCTGCCAGGCGCGAGCCACGTCAGGATCGATTGCACCGGTCTTGCGATCGAACAGTGGCATCGGCCGACCATCGTCGCCGCGCGGACTGAAGACGTAGTCGAAACTAGAGAACTGCCCGCCGAACGGTTTGCTGGCAATCTCTCGTTCCACGAACTGACGAATGGTGCGCACAAACTTGCCGCGCGCCCGCATGAGCTGCACCGGCTTTCCATCGGGACCGACAAAGGCGTTCGCATCCTTGTAGATGTCGATACCAGTGAAATCCCGAAAGTCGACCGGGTCTGGCGCGGTCGACCACGTCCCGCCAAAGAAGTCGGGATACGTGATCTGCAACCACAACGTCGACCATCCGCCGCTCGAGTGACCAGTCAGAAAGCGAGCCCGCGGCCGTGCATCCACGGGGAAGCTCTTCTCCAATACGGGAACGAACTCGCGCGTCAGCGCCGCGCCCCACGGCCCATTGTTGACTGAGTCCGCAAACTCGTGATGGCCCTGCGGACACGATCCATTGAGGTACACGTAGATCATGCGCGGATAGCTGCCTTCGGTCATGGCCCGGAGGATGCGCTGCCCGCGCGACCACGCGGCGCGATGCGAACCACCGAACCCATGCACGTTGAAGCAAACGGGAAAGCGCTCGCCGTCCTTGCGGTCCGGCGGAAGCACGACGCCAGCTTCGACGTAGATCGGCCTCCCCCAGAAGCGCGTCAAGAGCCGCGAGCGCACCCGCAGCAGCTTGGTGTTCTCGGTCTCGCGCAACGCCGGCGCCGAGACTTGGGCGGCCGCGAAGGCGGTCGAGACGAGAACGAAGGCCGAAGCGAGGACATATCGGGTCGATTTCATCATGAATTTCTGTCACGCAGAGAAGGTCGTGCAATGTCGCACAAAGTGGCATAGCGCACATTCGGACACCATACCGATCGGCCGAGTTACCAAGCGACGAGCGGAGCTTTCTCGAAGCAGTGAAGCCCCCGACGATCACGCCATCAAGATCGCATGCGTTTCCCCCTAGCGCTTGCTCGATCCATCTCTCAATAGGAGACCTGACGATGCACGTCCAGAGCTTCGTTTTTCTGCTCACAGCCGTGGCGATCCACGCTGCGGCCACCGCACAGACATCGGTCTTGCCCGCGCGCTCTGCGGACAAGGCCGGCAATTCGTGGGAGGGCTCGGCATTCCCCTCCCGGAGCGACTTGCCGACCCACACCCAGCTTGGCTATGCACCAGCCGAAGTCGGCCGAGCCACGGGAAGGATCGTCTCGCTGACGTTCCGGCGATCGAACGTGATCTCGAACATCAATCCCGACATGCGCGCAACGATCGAAGTGGCGATGTCGCACGGTCCGAACGCCCCAAGCTCGCTCAGCGCGAAGTTCGCCGCCAACGAAGGCGGCGACCGCAAGGTCGTGTTCCGCGGCACAGTGCACTGGCCAAAGACTCCAAAGAGGTTCGATCTACCCAAGTTCGTGGCGCGCATCCCGCTGCAGACACCGTTCGCTTTCGATCGCACCAAGGGGCCGAGCCTGGTCCTCGACATCAAGGTCAGCGCGCGTGACCCGCGCTCGGATCTGCACTGGTTTCTCGACGCGTCCGAACCAGATCTGGGCAAGGTCAGGATCAACGGCGTCGGCGGCACCGGCTCT
>CAYSWE010000472.1:2015-4146 GCA_964434515.1 uncultured Phycisphaerales bacterium
GGGCGGTTCTTGGCCAGACTTGGCAACCCTCCGCCGGTGGACTGCCGCCGTTTGCCGTGGGGTTCTCATCGATCGGCTTCGCCGGCGTCGGCGGCGCGTGGGGCGTCCAGCCTCTGCCGATCGCCATGAAGCGCTTCGGCGCAACGGGGTGCGAATGGTCTGCGGCGTCCGTCGCCTGGTTCCCCATGGTTGTCGGAAGCAACGGACTGGCCACGCTTGGCCCGATGCGGATTCCGAGGGATCCCAAGCTGGCCGGCAAGGTCTTCTTCGATCAGGCCGCGCTCATTGATCCGCGGGCCAATCCACTGGGGCTGCGCACGCTCACGAGTTGGCGCTGGACCATTGGTAGTGGTCGCGGCCCCAACGGGAGCGTCGTCTCCGCGCTGCGGGACAAGCCGCCGGCGGCATCCGGCTTCCGCCGGCCGCACCGGGCAGTCATCGTTCAACTAGGTTTCTGATAGGAGGTACGTCCATGTCTCACTCGATTCACAACGGCCTTCTCGCCACGACCCTCGCACTCGGCGTGGCCATTGGCTCCGTCTCCGCCCAGTCGCTGCAGTTCATCGATTCGGGTCGCAGCCAGGTTCCCGATCGATCCGCGCTCACCGCGTCTCTGGTGGTCGGCGACTTCGACGGCAACAAAACGCCCGACATTTTCGCCGGCTTGTTCTACGTGACTGGTTCCGGGAACAGCGACATCCTCTGGTGGAACGACGGCACCGGAATCCTGACAGAAACGAACACTCGATTCCCACGCACTCGATTCAGCCTCTCTACGGCGTCAGCCTCCGCCGACATCGAAGGCGACGGCGACCTGGACATCCTCACCGCAGCGCCCGGGCCCGAGGCCTTCCAGATCTGGCGGAACGAAGGCAAGCGAGTCTTTCAAAACGTCACGAAGGGCCGTGTGCCGGGCCGAAAGACCAATGCGCAAGTTATCCAGATCCTGCCGTTGGATCTCGATGGCGACCGGGACATCGACGTGCTCGTCGCACAGTCCTCCGCGATCCCGTTGGCACCGAGCTTCCTCGCCTACCGGAACGACGGCAAGGGCAACTTCACCGACGTCACGGCCGCCCTGCTGCCGTCCGACACGGCGCTGGTCCGAGCGGTGGCGCCCGGCGACATCGACGGCGACGGTGACCTCGATCTGGTCCTGGCCACGCACCCACGATTCGACACGAAGCTCAATCGATTCGTTGACGGTCAGACTCGAATCTATCTGCGAAACCCAAACGGAAGCTACTCCAACGCAACGGCCGGCCGGATTCCGATGCACCACACGAACAGCACGGCGGTGCAGCTCGGAGACGTCGACGGCGATGGCGATCTCGATATCGTCGTGGCCAACTCGGGACGATCGACCGCTGGTGAGCAGAACAACCTCTACCTCAACGACGGACGTGGGCGCTTCGTCGACGCAACCCTGCGGCTGCCGCCGATCGTCGCGCTGTCGACCGACGTCGCGCTCGGCGATCTCAACGGGGACGGGGCGCTCGACGTTTTCGTAACCAACCGAGCGGCGATCCCTGTCACGAGGGGCCAGGCGCCAAACCGGGTCTACCTCAACAGCGGCCGCGGGTTCTTCCAGGACGCAACCGCACGAGTCTTACCGACCGCCAACGAGAGTTCTAGCGCCACGAAGCTCGCCGACATCGACGGCGACGGTGACCTCGACGTCGTCGTGTCGAACGCTCACTCCTACGCGTCGAGTCCACCGCGCTTGCAAGTGCTGTTCAACGACGGGCGTGGCGTGCTCACGGACTCGCACGAAGAGCGCCTGCCGTTTCGTGCCGACGCGACGACAGCTGCAGCCTTCCTCGATGCCAACAACGATGGCGATCTGGACCTCGCACTCGTGTCGGCCGGTGCGACCAAGCTGTACACCGGGGACGGCAACGGCGTATTCCGCGACGCCAAGTTCCCGCTGCCGAAGACCCCGGGCGCATCCGTCGCCATCGCCACGGGTGACGTCAACGGAAACGGTTTCGCCGACATCGTCCTGGGCAACGCGCCAGGACGCAACTTCCTGCTGCTCGACGTCGGCGGCGGCCGCTTCCGCCGGGGCGGCCTTCCGGCCGACAACGACTTCACCATGGGCGTCGCGCTCGTCGACGTCGACGGCGATGGC
>CAYSWE010000473.1:0-4142 GCA_964434515.1 uncultured Phycisphaerales bacterium
ATTTGGCATCATGCACAACTATGGGCTCCAACGCTGAACGCGCGAGCCACCGAACGCCGCTGTGCTTGCGACGTAGTTCCTCGTCGATGGACAGGAATTTCAGGTTGTGCCGGTCTTGGATATTCGCTTTCCAACCCCGGAGCCACGGTCGCACGAGGTTCTTGGTGACGTAGTAGTAGATCGGAATCACAACCTGGTCATCGAGAACGAGGCGCTCCGCCTGGGCCAAGGTGGCCAGGCGCTTGGCCGGATCGAGGGTAACGCTGGCTTTCTGAATCAGCGCATCGAACGCAGAGTTCGACCAGCCTGTGCGGTTGTTGCCGTTGCCGGTTTGCCAAAGGTCGAGGAACGTGTTGGGGTCAGGATAGTCGCCAATCCAACCGGCGCGTGTCAGGTCGTAGTCGAATGAGGACTCGGTCTTGAGGTACGACTGCCACTCCATGTTCTCGAGCCGCACGTCGAGCCCAAGATTCTCACGCCAGTTGCTCTGGACGACTTCCGCGATGCCTTTGTGGGTGTCATTGGTGTTGTAGATGATCGAAAACGTCGGCGCCTTCTCGAGCTTCAGCTCCGCCAGCGCACTGGCCAAGAGTCTCCGAGCCTTCGCTGGATCGAAGTCCGGAAGCTTTGGACCGTGGTAGCCGTCGAGGCCCGGCGGAACGACGCTGCGCGCAGGGATGTCCCCCGCCCGCGTCACGCGTGCGCAAATGTCCGCACGGTCGACGGCCAGATAAAGCGCGCGACGAACATTTCGATTCCCAAAGAAGCGCCGTTTGGTTTCGTCCCGGTTCTTGCGGTTGATTCGGTAGAAGTACACGCCCAGACGCGGCGTCGGCTTGAAATCTTTGCGCCGCAACAACTGCGGAACGACATGCATCGGCACATCGGTCGACCAATCCAAGACACCGGTCAGGTAGAGGTTGAGCGCCGTCGTGAAATCCTCGATCGGCAGGAAGTCCACCGTCTTGATGGTGACGTGGTCCGCATCCCAATAGAACTCGTTGCGCACGACCCGGATTCGATCGCGCACCGAGCGCAACTGCAACGAGTACGGCCCACTCCCAACGAAGTGCTCGGGCTTCGACCAGCTCCTCGGAAAGGCCTCGATCGTCGCCCGGTGTACCGGGAACGAAGGATAGAACGCCGTCAGGTAGATGAGATACGGTGTTGGTGCCTCGAGATGCACGACGAACGTGTACGGGTCGGGCGCCTCGATCCCGAGCTTGGATTCGTCCTTCAGCTGACCCGTAGTCAATGCCTTGGAGTTCTTGACGATAGGCCAGAGCAGATACGCGTACTTCGCCGCGGTCTCGGGGGCGAACAGGCGACGCCAGCTGTAGACAAAATCCGCGGCGGTCAGCGGCGAACCGTCGCTCCACCGGTTCTCTTTGCGCAGATGAAAGACATAGGTCATCCCGTCGTCCTCGATGTCCCAGCTCTCGGCCAGATCGGGGATCGACTCGGAACTCCCAGGAGCCTGCACGGTCAGCCCCGAGAACAACGCGCGGAGCACCCGCCCTTCTGGCACACCCGTGACCTTGGCCGGATCGAGACTCTCCGGCTCGGTCGCGTTGGCGATGGTGAGGTCCGCCGGCTCGACCGTGGCCCCGGTCATCGCAAGGCCACCGCCGAGCAGCAGGATGACCACGAAAGCAAGGGCAAAGCCGTTGCGGATCTTGTCGCGTCGCATGCGTTGCAGGATAGAGTCTCGGAGGCCGATCGCGAAATCCTTCGCATTGCTCACCCCGCGGACTCGATGCCCGCACGGCTTCCAGACTGTTGAATCTATGCGAACCCTGTTCCTCTCCGCATCCGTCACCGCACTGCTGGCGATCGCGCTCGTCGCGATCCTCTGGCCGCCGGTGCTTTGGTGCCTGTTCTTGGTGATTCCACTGATCGCGCTCGGTGTCTGGGACTGCGCGCAGGACGAGCACGCCGTCCTGCGCAACTTCCCGGTCGTCGGTCACTTCCGCTATCTGTTTGAGATGATCCGGCCGGAGATCAGCCAGTACTTCATCGAGACCAACACCAATGGCATGCCGTTCAACCGCGAGTTCCGCTCGGTCGTCTATCAAAGAGCCAAGGGAGTGCAAGACACGCTGCCGTTCGGCACGCAACGCGACGTCTACGAACCTGGCTATGAGTGGATGCATCACTCGCTCTGCCCCAAGAAGATGGAGCCAGCGGACCAGCGAGTCCTCATTGGCAAGCGCAACTGCAAGAAGCCCTACAGCGCCTCGGTTTTTCAGATCTCGGCGATGAGCTTCGGTTCGCTCAGCAACAACGCTGTCCGCGCGCTCAACGCTGGGGCCAAGGCAGGCAACTTCGCCCACAACACCGGTGAGGGCGGCGTGAGCCCGTACCACCTCGAGGCCGGCGGCGACCTCATCTGGCAGGTTGGCACGGGCTACTTCGGCTGCCGCACGCAGGCTGGCGGGTTTGACCCGACGAAGTTCGCCGAGATGGCCACGCGCGACTCCATCAAGATGATCGAGATCAAGCTGTCCCAGGGCGCGAAGCCGGGGCACGGCGGCATCCTACCGGGAGCCAAGGTCACGCCCGAGATCGCTCGGATCCGCGGTGTTCCGGTCGGCAAGGACGTCGTGTCGCCACCAGCACACACGCGGTTCGACTCGCCCACCGGCTTGCTCGAGTTCGTCGCCGAACTGCGCGAACTGTCTGGCGACAAGCCCGTCGGTTTCAAACTCTGCGTCGGCGATCACCGCGAGTTCATGTGCATCTGCAAGGCGATGATCGAGACCGGACTGCAGCCGGACTTCATCACCGTCGACGGCGGCGAGGGAGGCACCGGTGCGGCCCCGCTCGAGTTCTCCAACTCGCTCGGCACGCCACTCAACGAAGGCCTCGTGTTCGTGCACAACACGCTCGTCGGCTCGGGTCTGCGTGATGACATCAAGATCATAGCCTCTGGCAAGATCATCACCGGGTTTCACCTGGCGACCAAGCTGGCGCTCGGTGCGGACATCGGCGCCTCGGCGCGCGGCATGTTGTTCGCAATCGGCTGCATCCAAGCGTTGCGCTGCAATACCAACCATTGTCCGGTCGGCGTGACGACCCAGGATCCACGACTGGTCAACGGCCTCGTCGTCGAGTCCAAGGCGGAACGCGTGCACGCATTCCACGAAGCCACCGTCGAGGCGTTTTGCGAACTCCTTGGCGCGGCCGGACTCAGCTCCGCCAACGAACTAGGACCCTGGCACATCTATCGGCGCATCACCGAAACCGAAACTCGACACTTCGCGCAGATCCACTCCTACATCGAACCAGGAGCTCTGCTCACGACACCGCTCCCCCGGGGCTTCGCCCGTGACTGGAGCGCGGCAAGGCCGGACTGCTGGTAAACGCTCGCGCGACGAGCAGCGCCACGGCAAGGATCGCCGCCACGGGTTGTGCACAGCGAGTCCACGGGTGCTCTGCCTGATAGGCCCGGGACAGCCCCCAGGGGATGTGGTCCAGGACGATGAGTAGATGGACGGCACTCCAGCCCAGCAACCAGCCACGCTGGCGCGTACGCCAAGCGAGGATCCACGGCCATGCAACGGTCGCAGCGATGAGGCCATACGTGGACTTCTCGGTCGCAGGTCCGCACAAGACGAACCAGCACATGGTGAGCGAGAACGCGTACTCCATCACCCGACGCTCGGCCACGCCGCGCCGGCGCAGCCACCAGCAGAGCCCGACAATCCCGGCGCCAGTCGCAGCGCCTAGGATCTGAAACACCAACGTCGACATCGGGAGGCCGCTACTGGCGGCGACCAGGCGCAAATCACGATAGGCGTTGGCAAGATCGTGCGTCCGGTCTTCGTGGGCGAGCAGATCGATGAGCGTGCGGTATTCGCCCAGGACATAGTTCGGCGACTGCAAGAGCGCCGGCAGCAAGACAGCAGCGACCAAGAATGGAACGAGCCAGAGCAAGAGCCGCGGCCGGAGTGCGGCGAGCACCAACCCGTAAGCCAGGGGGTAGACCTTGAAGACCGTGCTGATGGTGACCGCAAAGGACGCGACGCTCGAGCGATGCCGCACAAACGCGACAGTCGCCAGCATCAGCGCACCAAGGATGAGCGGATTGGCCTGACCGTTGTTGAGGCTCGTATTGTTGTAGACGCCGAGCAGGAGCAAGA
>CAYSWE010000474.1:0-1504 GCA_964434515.1 uncultured Phycisphaerales bacterium
GGCGAACGCACCCTGGTGATGAACGGCGACGTGCTGACGGACATCAGCCTGCCAGCGCTGTTCGCCTGGCATGTTCGTCACGGCAACCACGTCACGGTGGCGACGCAGCTCTTCGAGGTCGACGTGCCATTCGGCCTGGCGCACTTCGATGGCCAACGACTCGAGCACCTCGAGGAGAAACCGACCCTCCGACTCCCGGTCAACGCCGGTGTCTACGTCTTCGAGGGTAGCCTCGTCGCCCAGGTGGACGCCGGCAGCCCCCGCGACATGGTCGAGTGGCTCAACCAGCTCGGCAAGCTCGGCCACGCCGGCCAATTCCCCCTGGTGGAGCGCTGGCACGACATCGGCAGCCTCGCCGAATACCAGAAGCTCACGGCGCGCCACTAGACGCGTGCTCGGTCCGAACTACTTGGCGAGCTGCAATCGGCTGCCGGTCACCGTGCCATTGGAGGCCACGATGAGATCCCCGGTCTGCGGCTTCGCCGGCGCGGCCGCGCCAGCGCCCATCACGATCCTGCGGTACTCGATCCGGTAGCGCCCCGCGGCCAGACCCGGGATATGGCACTTGCCGCCCTTCACCATGCCGCTGAAGACCGACTGGCCAGGGACCTCCGCCCCTTTCTTGTCGCGCACCAACTCAAGGATCCGCAGCGACCCAAGACGGTCCGGCGTGCCCTTGTCCGTGACGATCCGCAGATCCACGGGAAACGTCTTCTGGATCTTGATCCTACCGAGGTCCTCGGCGACGCCGTCGCGCACCTCGATCTCCTTGGTCCAGCGCGTCAAGTCGCCGCCCTCGGTGATGCGCACGGACCACTTGCCGGCAGGAACAAACGAGATCAGGAACGTCCCGTCCTTGTGCACGCGAACGGGTTCGGGCGCACCCGGCGGCCGCAGCGTCATGCTGGCTGAGTTGGCGCCCCCGTTCGAACTCCGGGTCATCTGGACCACGACTCGGGCGGTGCTGCGCGTTTGCTTGCCACCGACCTTCTGCAGTTCGACCTCGAGCGCCGGACCGGAACGACCGCGGTCGCCGCGCACCACGAGACCGCGGATCTGGCCGCCGCCGAGTTCGATATCCCGGGTCTCGTCGCCGGCATCCCGCATGACTAGGTCGATGGGACTGGTCGGGATCGGTCCCTTGGGGGGCTTGGCGGAGAGCTTCCAGTTGCCGGTCCTGAGCGCGGCGAATCGGTAGCGTCCGTTCCCGTTCGTCACGGCTTGCTCGGCTCCGAAGCCTGACATGGCCGGCGCCTCCCCGGCAGTGACCCGCTTGGCGAAGACGCGCGCTCCGGCAACAGGCCGCCCCTGGTAGAGGACGCGTCCCTGCAAGCTGCCCGGCCGAGCGAGTTGCAACACCACGGTCGATTCCTGACCCGCGGCGACTTGCACGGAACGTTCGGCTTCGGCATCCGCATCCGCGCCCATCACGACGACGCTGGCGCCGCCCCCCACAGTCATGGCTCCGGGCCTCTTCCAGGACGCGCCGACGCGGTACTCGCCC
>CAYSWE010000474.1:1604-4113 GCA_964434515.1 uncultured Phycisphaerales bacterium
CCCCACAGTCATGGCTCCGGGCCTCTTCCAGGACGCGCCGACGCGGTACTCGCCCGCACGAAGCGGCCCCGCGCGGAACGTCCCGTCCTTGCGCGTGACGACGTTGTGGTTGGCATGCTCAGTTCCGATCGAGCGCCGCACGACACGCGTTCCGGCCGGCTGCGGCTTCGGCTTGGGACGAACCTGCACATGGATCCCCGGCAACAGCGCACCCGTGGTGTCGATGCACTTGCCGACGACGTAGCCGCCTGCTTCCAGCTTGATCTCGACAGTCACGCCGTTCTTCTGCAAGGCGACGTCTTCGCGCACGGCCGAAAGATAGCCCGGATGCGTGATATCAAGAACGCCCTTCCCGACCCAGGCGCCGTTGAGCCGCGCCACTCCTGCATCATCGGTCTGGGCGACACGTGTCGGCTGCTTGACGACCTGGCCGCCTACTACGAACTCGCCCGACTGGACTCGCAGGCGAACGCGCGCATTGGCAACCGGCGCGTTTTCGGCGTTGACGACGTGCACGACGACCTGCGGTCCACGCTCGACCAGCAGCGCGATCCCAGCAACACCCTCTGCGCCGACGCGAATGGTCTGCATACGCGACGCGCCGAACCCGTCCACCTCGGCAAAGATCCGGTAGCGACCGGTGGGGACGTTCTCGAAGAAGAACTTGCCCTCGTCGTCGGCCCTCGTCTGCAACCGCTCCGAACCTTCATCCGCTTGACGCAGCATCCACACCACGGCTCGGCCGTCGAGTTTCGCCGCATTGGTCACCAGACCGCTAACCCCCAGCTTGTGATGTAGGATAATCCGCTGCGCAAACGACGGATCGACGACGACCTTGTCCATGAGCGTCACGAAGTCCTTGGCTTCGACCATCAGCTTGATCTTGTCGGGAAGACCGGCAAGGCGGAACCGACCGTCGGCGCTGGTCTTGACTGCGCGCTTGGTCGCGTAATAGGCAGCGCGCGCAGTGCCAAGATTGGCCCGGTGCTGATAGCTGACCTTGGCTCCGCCGATTCCGTGTCCGGACTCATCGACAACGATCCCCTGCAGCGACAGGCCACGCGCGAGCTGGATGTCGCCGAGGTCCCGATAGTCGCCAGCGCGCAGCTGAGCTCGCTGCTCGGCGCGCCGAAACGTCGGGTGGTCGCAGCCGAGCACCCAGGGTGCCGCCGCTAACCGCGTGAGCTCGAAGCGACCGGCGCGATCTGTCTTGGTCGAATTGCCAGCTTCCGTCTTGCCGCCGAACGCTCCAGCGAGCACGTCCGCCTGCACGAAGACCGTGGCGTCTGCGACTGGAGTTCCGCCGGGATCCACGACGCGCCCCCGCAAGCCTGCGGCCTCAGGAACCACGATGTCCCCCAGGTCCTTACTCTCCCCGGCACGGAGCACAACGGCTGTGGTGTGCCACGCCCGCGGCGCGAGCGGATGATCGAGTTCGATCCGGCCAGACCCGGCCGGCAGGCCCTCGATCTTGACACGTCCGTCCTGCCCGATCGCGATCGCGCCATCCTGCGGGGCCGTTGCGTGAGACCCAGCCAACCCCTCGATGAGCCGGACCGAACCGCCGCGCAGTGGCTTGCCCTTCTGCAGGAATCGAACGCGAAGCACGCCGGTGCCGACGCGATCCGACTCGACGACGCGCTCGGGAGTTCGGTCCACACGCTTGGCGCCAGCTCGCGGCGCATCGGGACGACCGAGGTCGCGCGCCGAACCGAGCGCGCCGCCACCCTCCTCCTCGGCTCGGTCGGTCGTCGCCACATCGTAGTCCGAACTCGCGTCGTTGCCGCTCGCGTCCAACACGAACCACAACCCGACTCCGACGGCGGCGACGATCAAGAAGATTGCGAGCGCCCTACCTAGCTTCATGCCTTGCTCCATTGCCCAGCGAATCCCGCCCGAACGGCGACTCACCGCGGGAACTCCATCGGACACGCCAAATCGGGATCATATCCGCATCGAGCGCGAGCGCAGCTTGCTTGCTGGCGCAGGTCCTGCGACGCTCTGTGGATGCTCCCCGCTCGTCGCGTCCTCCACGTCGTCCATGGCTACTATCCCGAATCCGGCGGTGGCACGGAGGCCTATGTGCGCAGCCTCCTCGCGGAACAGCCCATGCTGGGGCTCGAGCCACTCCTGCTACACGGCAGCTTCGAGCCCCGGGAGTCGCCACGACTTGAAGTTCGCGACGACCTCGAGGTCCCGGCCTGGCGACTGCATCGCGCCGACGCGTATTCGGACTATTGGGACAAGGCACACTACCCGCCCGCGCGCGAGCTGCTCGTCGACCTGTTGCGCGAACAAAGTCCGGACGTCGTGCACGTGCACCAGTGGATCCGCATTACGGATGACATCGTCCAGACCGCCGAAGCCTGCGGCATCGCAACCGTGGTTTCGCTACACGATCTCTACACTTCGTGTCCGGCGTGCTTTCGGCTGCGTCCGGATGACAGCCATTGCGAACGCAGCATGAGCACCAGCAACTGTGCGGACTGCGTTCCACTGCGCGGCCACG
>CAYSWE010000475.1:0-4110 GCA_964434515.1 uncultured Phycisphaerales bacterium
CGCAGCCATGCCGGGTTTTCGGCCGCGTTTCTAGGGCTGGGACACTCCGACGCGCCGCGCAAAGAGGTACCAGTGCTCACGAATCTTGTGGTAGAACTCGAAAGCCCCCGTAGCGGGTAGGCTCGCTGGAAGCTCGGACACCAGGGACTGCGGAACCCGCGAGGTCCAAAGATAGCCCTGGGTGACGCTGCTTCTGCCGACACCATGGCGGACCGCGACGAGGCGTATGGTCGCGCCGGCGTCAGCGAGTTCTTGTCCGCGCGACACGCCGCAATCGGCGAGCGCGTTGCGGTACCACCGCGCATCCGCAACATAAAGACTCAGCAGATCACCGCGCCGACCGAGCCTCTGAGCGCCCTTGCGCAGCCGCGTGGCAAGTTCGTCGAACCGAGCCTCTTTGGCTTCGAAGCGCGCGAGCAAGTCGGTTTCGCTCTGCAGCACATCGTTGTCGAAGACGGCGGCAGCAGTCTCGCTGCGTGCAACCGAGAGCTGGAGTGCCACGACGACAGCGCCCGCCATGGCGAGCACGACGAGCGGCCTCGCCGTCGCGACTCCTCTGCGCCACGCGCGAACCAACGGGATGGCGAGGAGGACGAGCAAAACGCCCCACGCAACGTTCATCCACGTGAGAACGTCGCAAGCGCGGAACGGCCCGAGAAACGCCTCGAAACTCCAGGCCTTGAACTCGCTGTAGCCGTTCGCCCGCAACGGCTCGTCACCGAAGATGTAGTTGCCCGCGAAATGGAACAGCCATACGACGATGACGTACGTGCCCAGCACGGGTAGGACGGTGTGCCCGAAGACCCCCCGTGTGCGCAGGACGCGTCGCGCCCTGCGTCTCGAGCGACGAATGACCTCGGCTGAAGGTGCCATTGCTCTGCCTCCTAATTCTACTTCGGTTCGTTCATTCTACTCCATGAGGGCTTCGCTCAGGGGCCACCTTGGTGCCAAACTCCTCGCGGGAGGAAACGAACTCCCAGCCCTGCCCGTCGTCGTCCAGACTTCCTTCCAGTACACTGGTCCGCATATGCAACCCCTAGCCACTTCTTGCGTTGTTCTCGGTCTCCTTGGCCCGGTCCTAGGCCAAACGACGATCCGCTCCACCGGCGACGGTGGTGCCATCCCCGGCACGACGACCGTCGCAGTAAAGGGCCCGCCGAGCTCGCCGTTTCTGCTGCTGTTCTCGGATGTCGAGAAAAACTGGCAACCCATCCCCGGACTCAAGCTCCGCATCGACATCAACCTTCTGTCGCTGTCGCTCGCGACACCGGGTTTCCTCGGCGCGCTGAATCGTCGTGGTGATGCGATCGCGAAGCTCCAGGTCCCGAGCGAACCGGCGCTGCACGGACTGCGGCTGAGCTTCCAGGCCATCGGTCTCCAACCGATCGGCAAGGCGTCCAACCTATTGCGCGTCTCGCTGCAAAGGCCCAACACATTCGCCCCGACGCTGAAGCCGGCGCTCGCTCCGATCGTCACCGGCAAGGGCTTTGTGCAGAAGGACGGCAAGGTGCTGCTGCTCGGCGGCTCGGGGCCGCTGGCCCAGGAGTACGACCCGAGCCTCGAGACCTTCCGGGTAGTCGGCGCCGTGCCGAGCGGCAACATCCTCGCGACGCAAACACAGCTCCTGGATGGGACGATTCTCGTAGCGGGAGGCATCGGACTCAACGGGCAGCCGGTGAAGACCGCGTTCCTGTTCGATCCAGCGACGCATCGCTCGCGGGCGTTGCCCAACATGGGTTCGGCACGCGCAGGGCACGCCGCGGCACGGCTTCGCGATGGCCGCGTGCTGATCGTCGGCGGCGCCGCGAGCCTGGACTTCGCGAACCTGCCGGCGTTCCTCGCGGGCATCCAGAACACGAGCGAACTCTTCGATCCAAAGAAGCGCGCATTCGTGCCCGGACCGGCGCTCCTCGAGAAGAAGATGTTCCACAGCGCGACCACCCTCGGCAACGGGGAGGTGCTCGTCGCCGGTGGCCTGTCGGTCGTGCCGGTGCTCAACGTGCCGATCGTCTCGCCGATCGCCCAGGCTTACACACCCTCGCTCGGGATCTTCGGGCTGCCACGCCTGATGGCCCCGCGCATGCTGCACGGCGCGACGGCTCTCGGCAACGGCCGCGCCCTGCTCGCAGGAGGACTGACGATCGACTTCACGAAGTTCCTACGGACTCAGAACATCCTCGACCTCAAGCTCACCTCGGTCGACGACGCGGTGACCTATCGCGGCGGACTGTTTGGCGGGTTTTCACGCCCAATGAAGCTCAGCGCCGGACGCCTCTTGCCCGCGGTTGCGCCGATCGGAAGCCAGCGCGCGTTGATCGCTGGTGGCTTCAACCTGGTTCTGTCTGCCACCGAGTTCAAGTTCGTCCCGCTCGCCGAAGCCGACTTGCTGAGCGGCTCAACCGTGGCGGCTACCGGCAAAATGAAGTCGGCACGAACCGGCGCCGTCGCCGTCCCCCTGCTCGACGGCACGGTGCTCGTGACTGGTGGCGGGGTACTCGAGAGCGAGATCTTCCAGCCCAAGTAGGCGCGCGCGCACGTCTCAAGAGACCTTGCGCACGCGGCGCTCGGCCGGGACCGCGCCTGGCAACGGCCGGCCAGGGCGCCACCTTGTGCCAAACGCATGCAGCAGCAGCGGAATCAGCGCCAAGAGCAGGGCGCCGACGGCAATCGCCAGCAGGGCATACTCGCGCTTGGTGAACTGCAAGAGCGCCGATTCACCGGCAGCGTCCGTGATGTCGGCGAGCACCGACGAAGCAACCTGGCGCTTGTTGCCGTCGTGATAGGTCCCGCCGAGGCGCACCGCCATCTGCCGCAGCGCCGACACGTCCTGACGCGAGTTCCGGCCGTTGATGAAGGTTCCCGTCGCCGGATCGCCGACGCCGATCACGAGCGCACCGTGAATCGAGTCCGGCATCTCCGGCATGCCCTTGGGCGGGAGCGTATCCCCATCGCTGATGACGACGAGCGTCGCGCTGCCCGGCTTCCAGTGCGCGGCAATGCGTGCCGCCTCGCGGAGCCCCGAGAACAACCGAGTCTTGCCGGCGTTGAAGGCGAAGTGCATCGGCAAGTCCGAGAGCACGTTGTGCACCACCTCCGCGTCGGTGGTGTCGACCACGACGGGCAGTGCGTTGGTGTAGGTCGCGATGACCGAAACCTTGTGGCGCCCGGTCGCGATACGGCTAAACATCGACTGCAAGACATCCCTGGCGCGGTGTGTACGACTCTGCTTCAAGCTCGGTCCGGCATCCTTCAGCCGCATCGACGGCGAGACATCGAGCACCAGGATCAGGTGTCGCGGCTCGGCGCCGACCTTGGCCCCCACCTTGTGGATCTTCGGCGCGACGTCGAAGAGCAACGTCAGGGCGCCCCAAGTGAGCAAGCCAGCCCCGAGCATGCGCAGCAAGGGCACGGCACGGGTCCAGCGCGCCGGGATCTCCTCGGGTCCGAATGCCAAGCGCCCGACGCGCCGCAGCCGCGTGTCGTGCAAGATCTCGGCGAGCAGCGTGAGCAACACCGCCGCCGCAGTCAGGAGGCCGGTTACCATGGCGTATAGCGCAAGAAAAACTGCAGCAGTAGGTGCAGACCGAGCACGCCGAGCAGCGCCCAACACCAGGGCGCGAAGTCGTCCATATGCTCAGCCGCGAGCTTCTCGAGTTGGGCAACCTGCATCTTGTCAATCCGTTCGAACACGGTGTCAAGCGCTGTCGGGTCGTCCGCGGCAAACATCTCGCCGCCGGTGACTGTAGCAATGTTGACGACCTCTCCCGGGATCTGTCCGTCGGCGACATGCACGCCATAGACGATGATGCCGTCGCGCCGCAGCTCCTTGGCAATCTCCATATCCCGACCGTTGTAGAGATCAAAGGATTGACCATCGGTAATGAGGACGATCATGCGGTCGCCCTCCTTGCGCGCGGTCAGGACATCGCGGCACGCAAGCAACGCCTTTCCGATACTCGTACCATCAAACCAGGTCGGCCGGCTCGCCCGTTTCGGGTCCATGAACGCCGGCGCGCAGCGGAACGCGGAGACATCCGAGGTCAGCGGCACCCAGTGCAGCACGTTGTTGCCAAAAAACGTCAGCCCGAAGGCATCCCCCTTGCGGTAGTC
>CAYSWE010000476.1:0-4107 GCA_964434515.1 uncultured Phycisphaerales bacterium
TCTACATGGACACGATGTGCCACTTCTCCCGCGCCGGCAACGTGCTCGTGGCCGAGCGGATTGCGGCGGAGATCGCGGATATGCATCAGCGCCCTGCCGGCCAGGTCGTCGCCCTCGAAGCCCCGAAGCTCGTGACGTTGCCGGCCCCGATCGATGCGCGCGTCATCGACGTGGTCGGAGTGCTCGAGGGTGGCCAGCGCCGCGCGCTGCGTTGGGCCCACGAAGGAACGACCTATGAGTGCGACCAAGCGAGCGTCTTTCACGTCGATGCCGACGGCGCGGTCGTCGCCACCAAGGAAGGCGCCGGCACGGTCATCGTTCGCAACGGTGCCCTGCAGGCGACGGTCCGGCTCGTCGCTCATTGGGGCGCCGTCGTGCCGTTTGGTCGCGGCATCGCCGGCTCCGATGGGAAGGTTCCGGTTCTTGGCGTTGCAGGCCAGTCGCCGCGGCTGGGCAACGAGCTCTTCCGCATCGTCGCGACCGAGATCCCCGCCCACGGTGACGGTTACCTGGTCTTCTCCGACAAGCTCGAACCGCACGTCTTGCAGTGGCGTGACACGTATGTGGACCCCACCGGCGATCGTGTGCCGCTGGTCCGCGTCTCGGGCCTTGGGACCGCCGAGGTGGCGTATCCGATTCCACAGGATCCGGCCCTGCGTGGGACGCGGATCTTCTGTCAGGCATTCTTCGCGGACCAGGGATCACCGATGGGCTGCAGCGCCAGCAACGGTTTGATGGTTACATTCCAGTAGTCTCCAGCTTTCGGATCGCCGACTCATGCCCGAGCTTCCCGACATCCAGCTGTATCTCGACGCCCTCGATTCGCGGGTCGTCGGGCAGCGCCTCGAATCCGTGCGGCTGAAGAGTCCGTTCGTGTTGCGTTCCGTCGACCCGCCGATCTCCGCCATCGAGGGGCTGACCGTTCGTGCCTTGCGCCGCATCGGGAAGCGCATCGTGCTCGGCTTCGCGGATGCAGGTCGTGGCGAAGACCTGTTCCTGGTCGTTCATCTGATGATCGCTGGACGGTTTCAGTGGAAAGAGGACGCCGGCAGGTCGCCCGGAAAGATTCTCCTGGCCGAGTTCCAGTTCGCGCATGGTCGCTTGCTCATGACCGAAGCTGCCAGCCGCAAGCGAGCTTCCATCCATGTCGTTCGTGGCGAGCCTGCCCTCTGCGCGTTTGACCGCGGCGGGCTCGAGGTGCTCGGCAGCTCGTTCGATGATTTCCGGGCAGCGCTGACTCGCGAGAACCACACGCTCAAGCGAGCTCTGACCGACCCGCGCATCCTGAGCGGGATTGGCAACGCCTACTCGGACGAGATCTTGCATCGCGCCAAACAGTCTCCATTCCGACAGACGCGCAGGCTCGATTCGGAAGAGCTTCATGTTCTGCACGCCGCGGTCAAGGGCGTTCTGGACGCGTGGATCGTGCTGTTGCGCGATCAGGCCAAGGGCGCATGGCCCAAGAAGGTCACCGCGTTCCGCTCCGAGATGGCCGTCCATGGCAAGTATGGCGAGCCGTGTCCCGTGTGTGGAGATCCGGTGCAGCGCATCCTGTATGCCGAGAACGAGGCCAACTACTGCGCCACGTGTCAGACCGGCGGCAAGCTCCTGGCCGACCGCGTGCTCTCCAAACTGCTGAAGGATGATTGGCCGAAGACTCTCGACGAACTCGAGGAGCGGCGCGACCGGTTGCGCAAGGGTTGACTCCGTCGTTGGCTCTACCTCGGTAGCACCAAGAGCGCCATTGCAGTCGCGAACGGTTTGCCGAACGCGCTGTCGAAGCTCCCGTCGCTAGCCTGGATGGTGCGTAGCGCCGCGCCCACGCGAGCTCGCACGCGCTGCCACGCCTTACCGCCGTCGCTCTCTCGAAGGGCGAGGCTGTAGCCGAACAACCCGAGCCAGCCGTGATCGCGTCGGTAGCCAAGGATGGGCGTTCGCTCGCTGAGGACCCGGGTCCAGCCGCCGGGTGCCATGCTCGTGAGGGTCTTGAGTCCGCCGCGAGCGGTCGAACTGGCGCCGCGTCCCCAGCGCAGCAAGGCAACCGTCGCGAGTGCGGTCGCCGTGTTGGATGGCGTCGGCTGCTCGTCGGCAGTGAACATGCGCCGACCTCGGAGGTAGCGCGCCTCGAGGAACTGGACGCCTCGAGTCACGGCGTTCGCTGGCACATCGATTCCGGCACTCTTGGCGGCGTGGAGCGCCAAGAGTGCCAGTGCCGTGAGGCATGTCTCCGCCCGGACCACATGTGGGCTGATGGCGTCAGACCACGCGCCGTCCTCGCCCTGCCGGGCCAGCAGGTCGTTGACGGCCTTGCGCGCCGCGAATCGCGTGTCTTTCGTCATGCCTGCGCAGAGACTCCAGGTGGCGAACACTTGGCCATAGGCGCTGGTGCCGCGACCCTCGGCGCCGCCGGCCGCGAGGTGGCGCAGCGCCGCGGCGCCGTGCTTGCCTAGCGCGAGCGCGCAGACTGCGGTGATGCCTCGCCGAAACCGCTCGCGTCTGGCAGGAGCGAAGCTCCCGTCGGATTCCTCATGCGCGAGCAGCCACCTCCGCGCGCGGTCCGGCCCGTGCGCCTGCGGTGTTGGACTCCGCCGCGTCGGCGCCCCCTGTGTAAGCAACCCCAGAATGATGAGCGTGTGCGCCTTCATGGTGATCCTCGGACTCATCGTAGCGGTGGAGGGCCTATGATGAGCGTATGTCATTCGTTGCTTGTTGCTGGACCGCGGTTGCCGCAGTCCTAAGTGTCGCACCACAGGTTGCCACGAAGCGAGGCGTGCATCCGACTCTCGTGCGGGTCGTCGATGGCGCCGGAACGCCGCTCGAGGGCGCCATCGTTCTCGCTTACGAGTCGGCCGGTGGCTTCGCTGACTTGTTGGACACCGGCAGGTTGGTTCGGGCGCGGACCGACCAGCGTGGTCGCACGCGGCTCACGCTGGTCGACGATCGCATCTGGTCGGTTTGGGCCGTGCACGACGGGCCCAAGGGACGGCTCGCCAGTCCCGTTCGCCGCGTCGCATTTCCGGGGCGACCGCTGCGGCTCTCCTTGCAGCCGTTTGCTGTGTCGAAGGTTCGCCTCGTCGGTGTTCAGCCGTGGCGCAAGATGTTCGGCAAGGAGCTTGGCTTGACGTTTAGTTCGGCGGTCGAGCCCTTTGTCAGGTTCCGCGTGCCACTCCCCGCGAAGCCTGGGGACGTCTTGGTGATTCCTCCGCTTCCTTTGGGCAACTACTTCCCCGCGCTCGTCGACCGTGACGGTGGCATGCTCGACGCGCGCTACTTCAGCCCCGCTTTTCTCGACGAAGGTGCACCCGAAAACCTCTACGAACGCGACGTTCCCTTGAAGCGCATCGTGTTCGGCAAGCCCTGGCGCAAGCCGCTGCGCATTCTCGACCAGGCGGGCAAGCCCGTGTCGGGTGCGCGCGTGCATGTCGTGCCTCACTATGGTCATCGACGGGTCTTGCTGGGCAAGGCCGATGGCACGGTTGCGCTCGTGTTGCCGATGCGCGATGCGGGTGCGCGTGGCTGGTTCGACATTCAGGTTGTCGTGGTCGCACCGGGGTTTCGACCCGCAGGAGTCATGTTCCACAAGCCGCCGAAGGATACGGAGCCGAGGGTGATTCGCATGGTGCGCGGCGAGGCGCGCGATTGGAGGCTCGTGCGGCAGCCCTCGTCTGAGCTGTTTGCCTTGCGCGCCCGAGTCGCGACACAAGGGTGGGTCGATCCCCCGCTGTTTTTGCCGATTCCGGTCGATGCCGATGGAACTCTGCGTGTCCCCGCAGCGGCGCGCGTCGCCGGATCCAAGACTCCCGGGCCGACCGATGCGGCTCAGCTCTTTTGGATCGACGCTCGCGGGCGACCCGTTCCCCTAGTCGCGCTGCCCGCGGCGAACGGTTGGCTGCCCGCCAAGCTGCGCATCGACCTCGGCGCCTTGGTCGCGACGTCGGTTCGGGTCGTGCAAGACGAGGGCAAGCCCGTTCGTGGCGGTGAGCTGCATCTGTGCATCCAGGAGCAGGGCGTAGTCACCGAGACCGTGCCGTACGCCATAGCTCGCGATGGAACCTGCCGCCTGCGACTCCCGCCGGGGGCGCATCAGTTTTATGTCGTGAGCGAGCA
>CAYSWE010000477.1:0-4104 GCA_964434515.1 uncultured Phycisphaerales bacterium
GTTGGTTGGGGTTGTTCAGGTTCTGCGCGACGCCGCCCGGTAGCGTCGGGATGACGAGCAGGACGTGGTATCCGACCAGGATCGTGAGGATCAGCACGAGCCAGTAACGGCGCGGGACATAAAGAAAGCTCAACGCGGCCGCAAGGTAGCAGAGAGCGAGTCGCGGGAGCACGCCGGGAATGCGAACCGAGATGACGTTGGGATGGATGCCAAAGCTCGGTTCCCACGTGACGAATGGGAACGCAGACAGGAACAAGCCGAGTCCGAACAGGATCACGCTGCGCCGCAGGATCTTGCCAACCAGTGCACTCCGTGGCATGCCGGCCTCGCGCCGTTTGCCGAGGGCGAATGGGATCGCAACCCCGACAATGAAGACGAAGAAGGGGAAGACCAGGTCCGTCGGTGTGCAGCCGTGCCACGCTGCATGCCGAAGCGGCGCGTAGATGTGCGACCAGCTCCCCGGGTTGTTGACGAGGATCATGGCTGCGATGGCCAGCCCGCGGAGTGCGTCGAGGCTTACCAGTCGACCCTGCGGACCGGCGGGTCGCGAGTCTGTCGTCTCTGTCATCAGCGATCCTCTTCGTTTCCCGTTTGCGTTTGGGGATGCCCCAGCGGCCGCGGTTCAATGGGGCGATGGTTCCACACGAGCACCCCGAGCCACCCCGGCTGCTGCTGCCGAATCGCTCGTTTCTGAGCTATCTCGGCACGCAAGGGCTCGGCGCGTTCAACGACAACGTCTTCAAGCAGGTCGTCTTGCTGCTGAGTGTCGGGGTTGCGGCGGGCGGTGTCGAGATGCTGGCCATCGTGCAGTTTGCCTTCGCGCTGCCGTTCGTGCTCTTCTCCGGGTTTGCCGGCGATGTCGCCGACCGATGGAGTAAGGGCCGGCTCATGACGATCTGCAAGGGCCTCGAGGTCGTCGTGATGCTCGCGGGTCTCGTGGCGTTCGCGAGCTTGGCGCGCGGCGCAAGCTCAGCCGGCGCATCCGGTCTCTGGCCGCTCGTGGTCGTGACGTTCTTCATGGGCACCCAGAGCGCGTTCTTTGGGCCGCCGAAATACGGTGGTATCCCCGAGCTAGTGCGTGGCCATGACCTCTCGATGGCGGCTGGGTATACCCAGATGACATCGTTTTTGGCGATCATTCTTGGCGTGGCGGTCGCGGGTGTACTCAAGGAGAAGTGCGGCGCGGTCCTGTGGATTCCCGGCGCTGTGTGTGTCGCGATCGCGGTGGTCGGCACGCTCATCTCATTGGGGATTGCGCGAGTCCCCGCAAGTGCGCCCGACCTTCGCCTCGGGATGCGATCGTTTCTGAGCGTGTTTCCGACGATCTCGCGCATCTTCCGGACGGACGCGTTGCTGCGCGACGTTCTGCTCGTCTACTCGTGGTTCTGGCTCGTGGGCGGGGTCTGCCTCACGGCAATCAATGCCTACGGCAAGCAACGTTTGGGACTCGGCGATGGCGCGACGAGCGCCCTCGTCGCGACTTTGTCGATCGGCATCGCGGTCGGTAGTGTGGTCTCGGGCCGGTGTTCGCGCGGCAGAGTGCGACTCGATCTCAGCATGCCCGGCTTGCTTGCGATGGTGGTCTGCCTTGTCGCTCTGCCGTGGATCCCGGTTGCTGGGCCTGGCCTGGCCGCGGCTGACGTCAGCACTTCGTCGCGCGTCTTGGCGTTCGCACTGCTTACTTTGCTCGGCGCCGCCGCGGGGTTCTTCTCGGTGCCGCTGTTTGCGTTCGTCCAGGAACGACCGCCCGCCGACCAGAAAGGGCAGGTGTTTGCGGCTGCGAACTTCCTCAACTGGATCTTCATCCTGGGGTCGGCTGCCGTGTTCGGGCTTGGTATGAAGGTGTTCCACGGCCGCGCCGAGTGGGTGATGGCCGCGGTCGGCCTGCTCACCCTGGGCCTCGGGACGCCGCTCCTGCGCGGCGCGATCCGCCGGCAATGAGCGCGCCCGGGTGGCCGGCTACGGCTGCTGGTGCCGGGATGCCGAAAGGAAGCCCCAGTCGTACTGGAGTTTCCCGCATGCGTTTCCCCGCCCCGTTGTTTTCGATTGTCTTGTCGCTCGCGAGCGTCGCCGCTTGCCTAACGTCCGTGCGCGCGCAGGACGACGTCCTGCACTATGACTTTCGCTCGGCGAGTCCGACGAACTATGCGCGCGGTCCCAAGGCGGGTCCGGCCAAGGGTGCCTTGGTTTCGACCAACGCCAAACCGTGGCCAGGTGGCAAGCGCGATCGGGCGCTGGCCGGGACGGACACGTGGGACTACAAGAAGAACATCGGATCGCACAACTACGTGGACACCGGCTGGAAGTCCGCGCTCACCGGAAGCTTCACGGTCGGTGGGTACCTGCGCCAACGCCTGGCACCCCCGCGCATCGGAGCGCTCTACCTCTGGGGGGGCGACCGCGGCTTCCGTGCCTTCATTGGCGGGCGAGCCGGGTCGGGCGTCTCGGTCGCCGGGTGGGGCGGGCGCGAGTACCTCGACCTGAACAAGACCAGCGTGCAAGGCATTGCGTTTAGCCGGTGGGTTCATGTCGCGCTCGTGGTCGATGCCAAGGCGAAGCTTGCCAGCTGGTATGTCGACGGCAAGTTTGTCCAAAGTCAGCCTCTCTTCGACGCTCCAAGACTCGCGCAGCGGGCCCAGGGGTTTCGGATCGGCGGCTACGTCCGCACGGACCGTCCGAGCTTCTGGAATCTCGACGAGTTTCGCCTCACGGCACGCGCGCTGACCGAGGTCGAGATCCGCGGCTGGTTGCGTGCCGGCGCCGAATACGGTGTCGGTTGCAACGCGACGTTGCGTCCGACTGGCGGCGGCAAGCCGATCATCGGCACGTCGAACTACACGCTCGAGCTGCGTGGCCCGGCCAAGGCTGCCGCCATGCTCGGGATCGGCTTCTCGCCCAACTTTCTCGCCGGGGTGATCCCGCTGCCGATCGACCTCGGTGTGCTCACGCCGAAACTCAAGGGCTGCAAGTGGCAGACGAGCATGGACGCGATCGTCATCGGCGTGACGTCGGCCCAGGGCCGCGTGTCGTTTCCTTGGCCACTGCCCAAGGATCCGAGTCTGATCGGGCTCGTCTTCTACAATCAAGCGCTCGTGCTCGGCAAGGCGAGCGCCGCGTCGAGCAATGGCTGGTTGTTCGCGGTATTAGGGACCTAGCTGTTTTGTCGAGGCTCTTCGGCCTTTGCAAGGGTGCGTGCTAGCGGGCGTCGCAGCCATGCCGCGCTTCTAGGCTCCGAGTGCCGCTTCCTCGCCGAGCACGCCGTCGACGAACTCCGCTGGGTCGAACACCGCGAGGTCATCGAGCTGTTCGCCGAGGCCAATGAACTTGACCGGGATGTCGAGCTTCTCGCGGATCCCGAACACGGCACCGCCCTTGGCCGTGCCGTCGAGCTTGGCCAGGATCAGGCCGGTGACCGGCACGACCGCGGAGAACTCGGCAGCTTGGCGGATCGCGTTTTGGCCGGTCGTCGAGTCCAGCACCAGGAGGGTCTCGTGCGGCGCGTCTGGAATACGCTTGCGAATCACGCGCACGATCTTCTCGAGTTCGCGCATCAGGTTTTTTTGCGTGTGCAGCCTGCCGGCCGTGTCGACGATGAGGTAGTCGACCTTGCGGGCGATGGCGGCGTCGGTGGCGTCGAACGCGACCGCGGCCGGGTCGGCGCCGGTGCCCTGCTTGATGATGTCGCAGCCGATGCGCTCCGACCAAAGCGTCAGCTGTTCGACGGCGGCGGCGCGGAACGTATCGGAGGCGCAAAGCAGCACGCTCTTGCCGTCCTTCTGCAACCAGTTGGCGAGCTTGGCGATCGACGTGGTCTTGCCACTGCCGTTCACGCCGGCGACGAGGATGACGGTGGGTGATGAGGCTGCGTCGCGCAACGTGCCGGCGGCGCCTTCGATACGCTGCAGCAGAGCCGTGCGCAGATACTCGCGCACGCCGCTGACGTCCTGGATCCGCTTCTTGCGGAAGGCTTGCTTGATCTCGTCGACGATCGCGCTGCCGGCGGTCCCGAGGTCCGCGGTGTAGAGCACCTCCTCGAGTTCGTCGAGGAAGGCCTCATCGAGTGTGCGCCCACCGCCGAACAGCCGGCCGAGGCCCGACGTGATC
>CAYSWE010000478.1:0-4089 GCA_964434515.1 uncultured Phycisphaerales bacterium
TCGCCGGAGCGCACCGCGCGCACCACCTGGGGCAATTGCTCGAAGAACGGCGCGACAAACTCGAAGAGCACCCGGCCCGCCGGCGTCGGAAGCATCCGGTCCTTCGCAACGCGCTCGAACAGCGCGAGACCCAGCTCCTGCTCGAGCTTCTTGACCTGCTGATGCACGGCCGGCTGCGTGATCGGATAGGGAAACGCCCGCGCAGCGCTGGCATACCCACCGGTCTTCGCCACCCAGTAGAGACCTTCGAGCCTGTGGATCTGGATCATTCCCCCAGCTTATCGATACCGGCCGAATCCATCCGTCACATCAATCGAAGTCGGCGTTAGCCTGCACGCATGCGCGTGACTCGACTCGCCCTCTCTTCGTTCGTGTCGTTGCTCTGCGCCTGCGGGCCCGGGACGCCAGCACCGCCAGCCGGCATGGTCTGGATCCCTGGCGGCGAGTTCGCGATGGGCAGCGACTCGACGCTTGGCCAGGCCGACGAGCGCCCCGTGCATCCGGTTCGCGTCGACGGCTTTTGGATGGACACAACCCCGGTCACCAACGCAGCGTTCCGGAAGTTCGTGGAACAGACCGGCTATGTCACCACCGCAGAAAAGGCACCACGACCCGGGCTCGCCGCGGGCTCCATCATCTTCGCGCCACCACCCAAGGTAACGCACGAACTCGAGTGGTGGCGCTGGCAGAAGGGCGCAAACTGGCGTCATCCGACCGGTCCGGGCAGTACGATCGACGGACTCGACGACCATCCCGTCGTGCACGTCTCCTGGTTCGACGCCACGGCCTTCGCCAAGTGGGCCGGCAAGCGCCTGCCGACCGAAGCCGAGTGGGAGTTCGCGGCGCGGGGCGGCCTCGCGCAGAACGAATACGTGTGGGGCCGGCAGCGCAATCCCGGCGGGACGTACCCCGCCAATATCTGGCAGGGCGCTTTCCCAAACGACAATACCAAAGCCGACGGGTTCGCGTACACATCACCGGTCGGGAGTTATCCCGCCAATGGCTTCGGGCTCTTCGACATGTCAGGCAACGTCTGGGAATGGTGCCACGACTGGTATCGCCCCGACTACTATGCCAGGCTCGGACGCGGCGTTGCGACCAACCCACAAGGGCCCGCGAGTAGCCTCGACCCGGACAATCCGGACGAACCGAGCCGCGTCACGCGCGGCGGATCGTTTCTGTGCAATGACCGCTACTGCATCGGTTACCGCCCATCGGCACGGATGAAGGCAAGCCCCGAGACGAGCCTCATGCACACAGGCCTGCGCTGCGTCCAAGCGCCGCCACCAACGGGACGATCGCCGCACGCCTCAAGATGAGCCGTCTGCAGGTCGATTCGCCGTGCAGGTAGCTCATGAAAATCCTGATTTCCGGACTGGCCGTAGTTGCCATTGGCTCGTGCATCGCACTCCGGTCTGCAGACGGCGACGGGCAAGAACGGGGACCAAAGGTAAGCGCCTGCGCGACTCCGGTGCTGTCCCCCAGCCTACTGGAACACCGTAACGCGCTCTATGGCGACCTTGCATTAGGGACGGCACTACACCGACTCGGCAAGCTCGGAGCTTCGCTCGAGGGAGCATCCCTCGAAGACGATGGTGCGTCCGCCTTACGTGACATCCTGGAGTACGACGCAAATCGCAAACGGCTCGGCACAAGGTCCGAGTATTGGGTCGCGCTTGCCGGCCTGCGCACGCAAACTGGAGACCCGGTCGGCGCAACACTCGCAGCAAGGCACCTAATCGAACTCGGTAGCTCCGACGCGCGGGCAAGCTACGTCGGCTGGCGCATCCTTGACGAACTCGGCGAACGCGCCCCGAGCCGGGCGTCCGGTTCCGCGGTGCTCGGCGTCATTCTCGAGCTGTGCGTGACCAACGGCTACACCTTCGTCGGTACCTTCGCGGACGGCACGGTCGAGCTCGTTCCGCACTGCAACACAACCTCGCTTGACGATGGGCAGACCGCCACACAAGTACGAGCCCTGGTCCGCGAGGCCTCGAAGATCGCCACGAAACTGAAGCACGGTAGCGGACGCCCGCTACCCAAGGTGGGCGAAGCGCTCTTCACCCTGCTGACGCCCCGCGGACCGCGAGTCCTACGGACTCGGATGAGCGACCTGATCGCCGAACACGGCGACATGGCGCCCCTGTTCGGCGCGGCCAACCGACTGATCGCGACGGTGACGAGCAAACCGGCGCGCTGACCGCTCAGACTGCTACGCCTCGATCGGGCTCGCGGCATCTCAGCTCCGGCAGCGTCGCCTGCCAGGCTTGCTCGCGCCTGCGGATGACTCGCGAGTTGAGAAACATCACGCCCAGCGCGACGGGGAGTGCCCAGACAAAGCCGGCTCCCGTCGCGGGGATCAGGCTGCCCAGAGTCAGTGCGACACCAGCGCCGAGGAGCGCAGCCTGGATGCCGATCCAACGCAGGCTTTCGCGCGGGGCGACGAGCCAGGAATGCTGGAGATCTGGCGGAAGGTAGTCTTGAGGATCAGGTTTCATGGCTCTGCGCTCGATCACGCCATTGTGATAGAAAAAATGACTCTGACACCTTA
Source organism: uncultured Phycisphaerales bacterium (assembly GCA_964434515.1). GTDB lineage: Bacteria > Planctomycetota > UBA1135 > UBA1135 > CAYSWE01. The sequence goes on from CAYSWE010000478.1 coordinate 2,552, forward strand.
TTTCCGTCGACGCGGACCCGTCGTAGGACGAGCACTACGCGTGGGGCGGACCGGCCTCGCGGCGTCTCGAGTTTGCCGTGCCAGAGGACGGTGAGCCATTGCTTGCCGCCGCTATTTGGTTCGGTGCGGTGCACGTAGAAGCGGAACTCGCCGTCACGATCGCCTTCGGGAATCGAATGGAACGGGAAGTCGCACAGCCCCTCGAGCCCGTGCTCGCGGACGGCTTCACGCAGCGCGATCGGCGACGGACCGTAGGTCGAGGCAACCTTGCGCGCGCGAACGAAGCGCTGCGCCTCCTCGCAATACACGGCCCGCCGCCACCACGAAAACGACGTAAGGGCCGCCGGCAGCACGAAGACGAGCGCCTCGCCGAACCAGCAAACAAGCAGCAAGAGCGGATCCAGCCGCGTCGTGCCCGAGCCAACCGTGCCGACCGAGAATGGACCGCGCCACGCAGTTGGCGCGAACGACAGATCCGCGCCAAAGACCCCGAGCTTTGCGAGCCAAGCCGCACCGAACCCAACCAGGGCCAGCGTCCAACTCGCCAGCAGCGCAGCCGCGCGATGGCGCACCTGCCCAAGCCAGATCGTAGCGATCCCTACGCCCGCGAGGACCAGTCCAAACGCGAGCGTCAGCAGAGGGGTGACAATGAGGAATGGATTGAACTCGGCCCCATACTGGTAGACGAACCCGATCGCCGATGCAACGATCCAGGCCAGCGGCAACACGATCCAGAACCGGACACCAACGTTTCCGGACGGCTGATAGCGCACCAGCGTCTCGGGCATCGTTCAACGACCCCAATCGCGCTGATAGAGGAAGTCGATGCCGATTGTCCGCAGACCGACCTTGGCCAGGATCGGCGGCCGGCGCTTGAACTGCGCGCCGCGCACGCGCGCGCGCATATCGGCAATGAAGTCGGCCGGAAACCCGGCCTCAGCGAGTTGCGCGTCGGTGGCGCGCCGATCCACCATGCGCACCAGCAGCCGATCCGCCGCCTCATAGGTAAACCCGAGCTCCGCCTCGTCGGTTTGGCCGGACCATAGGTCAGCGGACGGCGCCTTGGTGCGCACGCGCTCGGGAATGCCCAACTCCTCGGACAGCGCGAAGACCTGCGCCTTGTAGAGATCGCCGAGCGGATTGATTGCCGACGCCATATCGGCGTGTTGGGTCCCATAACCAAGCAGCAACTCGGTCTTGTTGCTGGTCCCAAGCACGAGAGCATGGGCGGCCCGGGATACGTCGTAGAGGACAATCATGCGCGTGCGCGCCTTGATGTTGCCAAATCCGACGGCATCGGGTGCGAGCACGTCGCGCATGGCGTTGGTCGCCGCGGTAATGTCGACCTGGCGCAGCGTGGTGCCAAGGCTCTGCGATACGAGTTCGGCGTCGGCGAGCGACTCGGGCGCGGAGTCCTCGTGCGGCATCGCGATCGGAATCACGCCCCCAGGCCCCAGGGCGCGCACTGCGAGGGCTGCGGCGAGCGCCGAGTCGATCCCGCCGGAGAGACCGACGACGACTTTGTCGAAACCGAACTT
>CAYSWE010000479.1:0-4081 GCA_964434515.1 uncultured Phycisphaerales bacterium
GCTATCGGTCTCGACGTCGCAGTTGGCATGCACGTCGACGCGGATCTCGACGTCGTCAGGTGCCAGCTCGAACGCCTCGCCGTCGATATCGAGGCTCAGGGACGACCCGGCGCGCAGCGCGGCGACATCAGCGGGAGGGAGTGCCGCGATCGCCGCCGCGCCGGCCTTCATCCGCTTGCCTAGTTTCTTGCCCAGTGTGCGGAAGTTGGCCTTCGCCTCGAGCGAACACAGCTTGCCATCGTCGGCCTCGAGACTGCCGAGCGTCTTGATGTTGAGTTCGTCGAGGATCTGTCCGCGTGCGAACGCACTTCCAAGCAGGTCGAGGTCGCGCTGGTCGCTGGCGCGGATATGGATCGCGCGCAGCGGCTGGCGGATCTTGTGGCCGAGGCGCTCGCGCAGGGCGCGCCCCATGACGATTGTCCTTTCGACCAGCGTCATGGCGGCTTCCAACTCTTGGTCGATGAGCCTCTCGTCTGGCGTGGGATAGTCCTGGACGTGCACGGACTCGCCGCTCCCGGTCAAGGCGCGCCAGAGCGCTTCGGTTACGAACGGCACCACGGGGGCGGCGAGCAACGTGACGCTCCCAAGCGCCGCATGCAGCGTCGCATAGGCGCCCAGCTTGTCCTCGTTGCGCTCGCCCTTCCAAAAGCGCCGGCGGTTGCGGCGGATGTACCAGTTCGAAACTTCGTCCACGACGAAGTGCTCGAGCGCGCGACAGGCGCCCGATAGGTCATAGCTCTCGAGGCATACGCTGGCATCGCGGATCACGCTCTGGGTGCGTGACACCAGCCAGCGGTCGATTTCCGGACGTTCGTCGACGTCCGGAATCGCGCTGTCGGTCGGATCGAAATCGTCGAGGCGCGCATAGTCGGAGAAGAACTTGTAGCTATTGAGCAGCGTGCCGAGAAAGCGGCGCCGCGTCTCGAGCACCCCGCCAAGGTCGAAGCGTTTTGGTAGCCAAACCGCGCCCGAAGACAGCATGTACCAGCGCACCGCATCGGCGCCGTGCTGGCCGAGCGCCTCCTCCGGCTTGACGATGTTGCCCAGACGCTTGGACATCTTGACGCCATTCTTGTCGAGCAGCAGGCCGTTGACGACGCACGCTTTGAACGTCGGTCCGGGAGCAAAGTTCTTGGTCTCCTCGCTACTGTCGACGGCGCTCAGGAAGGTTCCAATTGCATGCAGCGTATAGAACCAACCGCGTGTCTGATCGACGCCCTCTGCAATGAAGTCGGCCGGCCATTGGTCTTCGGTTTTGGCGCGGCTCGCCTCACCGAATGGCCAGTGGTACTGAGCATAGGGCATGGATCCAGAGTCGAACCAGACGTCGGCGACCGCCGGCGTGCGGCGCATCGTTCCTCCGCACTCGCAGCGCAGTTCGACGGCGTCGACTCCGGGTTTGTGGTTGTCGAAGTCATCGGGCAGCGGCGCGGTCGCCAGCGCCTCTAGCTCGGCGCGGCTGCTAACCGCGCGCTCCCCGTCGCAGGATTCGCAGATCCAGTAGGGGAGCGGCGTGCCCCAGTAGCGATCGCGACTCAGATTCCAGTCCACGAGATTCTCGAGCCAGCGGCCAAAGCGGCCGGTGCCGACCTCGGGCGGAACCCAACGCACCCGCTCGTTGAACTCCCGCATCTTGTCCTTGTAGGCGGTCACGCGCAGATACCACGCTGGCGCAGGAAAATAGAGCAGTGGCGTGTCGCAGCGCCAGCAGTGCGGATAGCTGTGCGATTCACGTGCTCTGCGGAACAGCAGGCCGCGCGCCTTGAGGTCGTCCATCAAGGCGCTGTCCGCATCCTTGAAGAACGTCCCTGCTCGCACCGGCCCCACGTCGAGAACAAAGCGGCCGGCGTCGCCGACGGCAAGGGGGATCGGCAGCTTTCGGTCGCGCGCGAGTTCCCAGTCGTCGGCTCCGTAGGGCGCCTGGTGAACGATCCCCGTGCCCTCCTCCGCGCTGACGAAGTCGGCCGTCCAAACCAACCACTTGTTCGCCGAGAGCGGTTCCCAGACTCCCGGCAGAGCCTCGGGGATTTCGTCGTCAAACAGTGGCAGATAGCGCATCCCGACCAGGTCGGCACCGACGACCTCGTCCAGCACCTCGTGGTCGCCCAGCACGGCGTCGGCGCGCCCCTTTGCTAGCCAGACGACCTCGTAGCCGCGCGAGCCCTTCTCTTCGCCCTTGCCGACGGGCAGCGCAACGCGCGCTTTGACGTAGGGAAGCTTGGCGTGCACCGCTAGCGCGAAGTTACTTGGCAGTGTCCACGGCGTCGTTGTCCAAGCGAGCAGGCTCGCCTCGTCGGGATCGTCCACAATGCGGAAGCGCAGGATCACGCTAGGGTCCTTGATATCCCGATAGACCCCGGGTTGGCCCAACTCGTGCGTGGACAGACCCGTGCCGCAGCGGCCGCAATACGGCAGCACGCGTTTGCCGCGGTAGGCCAGCCCTTCGCTGTGGAAACGCGCGAGGATGTTCCACACAGACTCGACATAGGACGGGTCGTAGGTCACATATGGGTCGTCATAGTCGAGCCAGTAGCCAATGCGCGCCGAGAGCTCTTCCCAATCCTTGCGGTAGGTCCAGACGGACTCACGGCAGCGTTGGTTGAACTTCGCGATACCGAACTCTTCGATCGCACTCTTGCCGTCGATGCCGAGGCTCTTTTCGACCTCGAGCTCGACCGGCAAGCCATGCGTATCCCAGCCAGCCTTTCGTTCAACCCGCCATCCCGTCATGGAGCGGTAGCGGCAAACCGCATCCTTGATACTCCGTGCCAACACGTGGTGGATACCGGGCCGGCCGTTCGCCGTCGGGGGCCCCTCCCAGAAGACGAATGGCTTGGCGGTCGCGCGCTTGGCCTTGATCGCCTCGAAGGCGCCCTGGCGCTCCCAGAGAGCGAGAATTTCGCGTTCGGCGACATCGGGGGCCTTGGCGAACGCCGGCGAAAGCGGCGGGAACGGCGAAGCTGCGGGGTCCGGGCTCATCCCGCACTTTCTACCAGCCCGAAGCCTTCCGATCGCGGTCGATCCTGCGGAAGCCGTTCAGGGGTGGCCGAAACTCTCGAGGCGCCCGGGCCGGAGCCCGTAGCACAGCGTCAAGCGGGAGGCGTTCGTGGTCAGGAATCGGACACGTGGATCGGCTTGCCGATGATCTGCAGGCCCCAGGTTGGCTGGTCGAGCTGGAACACGGCCGGCGGGAGCACCGTGCCGCCGTCCTTTACGACGAGGCTGCGGTCCATGTGGGAGACGCCATTCTTGAAACCGCACACGACGGCATTGTTGCCGTCGACGAACGTCGCCACCGGACGCTTGCGCGAGATGATGCCGCCTAGGCGGCGTAGCGACTCCTTGATGTACAGGCTGGGACTGATCGTCGGATCGAGTTCCATCGAGACGTCTTTCCCGTCCGGGCTCAGGACGATGCCGTCGGTCGCGACCTTGCCGCCTGTCGTCATCATCGAGGCGTTGATCTCGAGGTACTGCGGCGACTCGACGCCGTAGGTGATGTCTCCGGCGCTCACCAGCAGAAGGATCGAGTTGCCGTCGTAGTCGAGGTTCGGCTCATACTTTTCGGCCGGGTCGAGGCCGTTGAGCATGCGCGGACGGTCGTTGTCGTCGACATAGACGAGCGAGTCGGTGATCCGGATTGACGTGTTGCTCACCAGCGTCACGCGCCCGTTGATACGCCCCTTGACCGACGCGACCGCCTTCTCGAAGTAGAAAACTCCGGTCGTCGGTACGGTGAACGAGTTCGCGAGAACCGTTGGCACCCGCACCGTCTCGTATACCGTGTAGGTCTCGTCGCGGTAACGCGGCACGCTGATCGTCTTGGTGACCCGCTGCCAGTGGCTGAATTCCTGGCGAGTGCGCGTCTCGATCGTGTGTCCGGTCACGACCAGCTTCTTGATGGTCTTGGTGACGGTCTGCGTGCCAGCATACTTGCGCACACGGTGCGAGTAACTCACCAGTTGTTCGCCGGTCTTTGTGCGCTTGACGCGGTGGCGCTTCACGAGCCGCGTCGATGCGATGTAGGACTCCTCGATGAAGCCCGCGGCTGCACCGTCCTCGATGTGGCCTTCGGCGGCGT
>CAYSWE010000480.1:0-4063 GCA_964434515.1 uncultured Phycisphaerales bacterium
GGATCGAATGCCACGCTGCCGTGCTTGGGTTGGTCCACGACGCGGAAGGCCAGCGGGTTGTTGTCGGCGTCGCTGCCGCGGAGCGTCACCTGGAGGGGCACGTCGTTCGGCGTGCTGGCAGAGAGGTTGGTCACGGCTGGCGCGCGATTGCGGTTGATGTTGTTGTTCGTGGGGCCGCGGTGGCAGTCATAGCAGCCGACTTGGAAGCCGCGCCAGAAGGTCTTGGTGCCGAACTTGGTCGGGAACGAGCGATCGCCCTTGGCGCGCGAGAGCACCGTCCCCTTATGGTTCTTTCCGTGGCAGGCCTGGCAGGTTGCGACCCGGCTCCCCTTGGCGAACTCGCCGTGCTTGCCTCGCGCCCAGCCGGCGCCAACCGAGTGCATGCCGTGGGACCCGCTCATGAGCTGCTTGTCTTCGAGCTTGCCGTGACACGCCGTGCAGTCGGTGATCGTGCCGATGTGTCCCTGCAGTTTCTTGCTCTGGAGGTTGTCGTTCTCGGTCGATGTCGGGTAGATCGCATGCGGGGGACCGTGGCAGGCCGCGCACTGGAGGCCGCCATGGCCGCTCGAGAATCGGTAGAGCGAGAAGCCCTTGGTCGGCACGTCCGGAGTCGTGGCGAAGACGTTGCTGGCGGGTTGACGTCGCTTGCCGTTGGCATCAAACACGGTCGCGAACCGGATCTTGCCGGAGTTCTGCGTGGCGGTTCCCGAGTGGCAGTTTTGGCAACGGGGCTCGTCGAGCCAACCGGTGCGCCGGAAGTCGCCGACGTCCGCCATGGTGCCGTGGCAGCTCTGGCAGTGCATTGCGAACTTGCCGTTCGTGCCGATGGCCTTGCCCATCGCTCCGCGCAAGCATTGCGTGCGGAAGCCGGGGTGGCAGGTATAGCACGTCGTCCGCGTCGGGTTCGAGTCGAGCAGCTTGCCGGTCGCGTCGACGACTTGGCTGTGCGTCGTGTGGATTGCGTCCGTCATGGTCGGGATCCCTTGGATCCCCGTGCCTGGGAGCGCGTTCGTCGCGTGGCAGTTGGCGCAGAGCACGGCTTTGCCGTCCGTCGTCGCCGTGGCAAGCAGCCCCGTCTTGTTGTAGCCCAGCTTGGCCAGCGCGTTCTTGAACGAGGTCTTGTTGATTTGCCGTTCGTCGTGCAGGCGCAGAATGTTGAGTCGATTGTCGCGCACCGGGTCCGGATCGAAGTGCCAGCCACCGGCCGGTCGCGCAAACGGATTCCCTGCCGAGTCGTGGCACTTGCGGCACTCGAGTTCTCCAGACGTGGGCACGCTCGTAACCGTGTTGGCGATCTCTGCACCCTGCGAGTTGCGGGCAACGATCTTCATTAGCGGATACGGATTGAGCTGCTTGCGGTCGTCGATCGGAGTCAGCGGGATCCCCTGGGCCTGAAACCATTTCCAGCGCGTGTCGAACTTGGTCGGCTGCGGTAGGTTTTGTGCGCCTGGCATCTTGCTACCGGTGAGTCCCGTGTCGGGGGCAAGGCGAACGCCAAAAAGCGCCGGCACGTGCTGCCAGAAGTTGGTCTTGCCGATCGAGGTTGTGTTGATCGAGCCCTTCGGATCGACCATGGCTTCGTAGGTCACGCGGGCGGTCGCCGTTTTCTGCAGCTTGCCGCCGATGATGACGTGCGAGTTCACGGTGTTGAACGGTGGCAGCAACGCGAAGATCGAGAAGTCCGGATCGACGCAGTGCATCCCCAGGTCATTCCACGAGAGTACCACGGTGGTCGCTTGCGCCGGGTCTTGCGCGGCGAGCGTCGTGGTGAGAAGGGCTCCGAGCCCAAGAGAACAGAGGATGGCGCGCATCGAGGTTCCTAGCGGATCAGGGGGCTTGGTTGCTTCAACAAGGATCATGCCGGGCTCGCCGTGGTGCGCTAGCCCCCTTGGCCCTGCGCGAGACGCGGTCTGCAGAGTCTGGGCGAGTGCGATCGGCACGGGTGCGTGCACATTGTGCACGCACCCGTGCCGTGCCCGTCCCCCGATGGCATGCCTCAAAGGTCCATGCGACGGAAGCGTAGCGCAGCGATGCCGTAGCAGAGCGCGCTGGCCGCGATGAGCCAGATCTCGGTCGACCAGAAGAAGCGCCAGAAGTGCACGTTGCCGGCAATGATGGGCCAATAGACGTCGTGGTCGGAGAGCATGAAGATGCTGGCGACGCGGATCTCCTGGACGAAGTAGAGACCGACCTCGACGACGATGAAGCCGCCGATCGCGAAGGCCACGTGGACCTGGGTGCGGATGAAGCACGAGAGGCAGAGCCCAAAGGTCAGGAACAGCAAACAGAAGAGGCTCGCGTGCCAAGACGCATGCAGCAGGTAGCGGACTTGCATGGGGGAGTCGATGAACTTGGCGTCGATCAGATTCTCCATGAGTGGAATGGTCAGCGAACTGGCGAAGATCGGCACGACGACGCACGCGGCGAGAACCCAGAACTTCGACCAGAGCATGCGGGCACGGGAGACGGGCCGCGAGAGAAGGAACTCGAGCGTGCCGGTCTCGCGTTCGCCGGCGATCGCGCCTGTCCCGATCAGGACGGCTGCGGCGATGCTGACGATGTTGACGCCTTTGAAAAACTGCTGGGTGGCCATGTACGCGGCGAAGCCGTGCTTCCCCCATGTGTCGACCAGGCGCTTCATGAACTCGCCCGGCGCGAGCATCTTGAGGACCGCGACGCGCTGCTTGAGGCCGTCGGCGAGCGTTGGCCAGTAGAGAACGGCGAGCACGAGGAGAAACTCGAGGATGAGAAATGTGGTCAGCGTCATACCGCGGACCTCGCGCCAGGTCTTGCGCGCGATCATGCTCGTTCCTCCGTTTGCTGTTGCGCCTCGGGTGTGCTCCCGAGGTAGAGGGCGCGGTAGACGTCCTGGAGCGACGCACGTCCGAACGAGAGGCTGATCGGTTGCTGGGACAGCAACTCGGCGACGACTGCCGAGAGCTGACTTGGCGACTGCCGGCGGTAGATCCAGCCGTCGCGGTCCGGTTCGGCGTGTACGCCGCCAAGGACCGGTGGCGCGACGCCTGGCTCGAAACGAACGCGCACTTGGGCCGCGAGGCGGGTCGAAGCCGCTTCGATCTCGACGGGGTCGATGAGTTTGCCGTCGAGCAAGAAGGCGAACTCGTCGGCGAGGCCTTCGAGTTCCTCGATGTGGTGCGACGAAATGAGCACCGCGGCGCCGCGATCGCGCAGCCGGCGGATGGCCTGGCGCAGCTCGTAGCGCATGCTCGCGTCGAGAGCCTTGTCGGGCTCGTCGAGCACGTAGAGGGGGACGCGCGGAGCCAGCGTCATGGCCAGGGCGAGCAGTTGTTTTTGGCCGGCCGAGTAGGTTCGCAGCTTGCGGTCGAGCGGCAAGTCGAAGCGCGCAATGTGTTGGTCGAGGAAGGCGCGGTCGATGTCCGCGTACCCCGCCAGCCCGAAGGCCAGCAGTTCGTGCCCGCGCATGCTTGCGTAGATCGACGACTCGCCGGGCAGGTAGCCGATGTTGCGCCGGGCGTCCCGGGGATGCGCGCGAGTGTCGACGCCCGCGACACGAACGCTACCAGCATCCGGGTAGCAGACGCCGGGGATGCAGCGCAGGAGCGTGCTCTTGCCGACGCCGTTGGGGCCGACCAGCCCCAGGATGGTCCCGGCCGATGCCTCGACGTCGATGCCGTGCAGGACCTTGGTCGTGCCCCAGCTCTTCTCCAGGCTTGAGATCCGGAGGATGGGTTCGCTCATCGGCTCACTGCGGTCTCTCGGGCTTGCACGTGGGACAGGAAGTTTTCGATCAACTTGGGGCCTACCGGTGTGCGAAACGATTCGGGGTGGAACTGCAGCCCGAACCAAGGCCGGGCGCGATGGCGGATGGCCATGAGCACGTTGCCGCCGGTCCAGGCGGTGCACTCCCACGACTGGGCGAGGGTCGCTGGGTCGATGGCCAGGCTGTGGTAGCGGCAGGCGTCGAAGTCCTGCTCGATGCCCGCGAACAATCCATGGCCGTCGTGGCGGATGCGCGAGCAGCGTCCGTGGAAAATCTCGGCCACCGGAACGAGCGTGGCGCCGTCGGCTTCGGCGAGCGCCT
>CAYSWE010000481.1:0-4055 GCA_964434515.1 uncultured Phycisphaerales bacterium
CAAGGGGCGGGCCACCCTGCAGCTACCGCAGACTCTCCTGAAACCTTTGATCGGCGTGCCGCTCCGCTATCAGCCGATCGACATCGGGCCGCTGCAGGGCATCGCCAAGTTCGGCTGGGACATCTGCCTTGGGTTCGTTCGGTAGCGGCTCGCGGACGCCTTGAGAGTTCAGCCGCGTAGCGCCTGCACGAATCCACGCACCAGGTTCGCCTCCGTCACGTCGAGCTCGTATTCGCCAGCCGCCGGTCCAGCCGCCATCGACACGTGCGGGTTGCGAAACTCCATCTCGCTCGGCACTCGGCGGCGCGCCGCAAAGTGGATGTCGCGGACACCGGTCGTCGTCACGATGTTGCGGATGTTCTGCGCGGTGACACCGCATCCTGGCATCACTCGGATGTGATCGCCAGCTGACTCGACGAGCTTCGTGAGCAGCTCCAGGCCCTGCTCGACACCGGCGCGCTGGCCTGACGTCAGCACACGATCGACACCAAGATCGATCAGCGTCTCTAGGGCAGCGAAGGCATCCACGGTCATGTCGAACGCGCGGTGCACCGTCACGAGCATCGGCCGCGCGCGTTCCACGAGCTGCTGCGTGCGCTCGCGATCGATGCGCCCATCAGCCGTGAGTAAGCCGAAGACCACCGCCTGCGCACCGGCGTCCTTGGCCGCGTCGATGTCGCGCAGCATGACTTCGACCTCAGAACGCGAATACAGAAAGTCGCCGCCACGCGGCCGGATCATGGCAGCAACCTCAATGGAGCTTTGCTCACGGGAGAGCACGATGTTTCCGAAGCTCGGCGTGGTTCCACCTTCAACGAGGTTCGCACAGAGTTCCGCACCGTCGGCGCCCCCTTGCTCGGCCGCAAGGACACCGGCTACCGAGTCGGTGCAGATCTCAATGTGCACGTCGCTGAAGGTATGCATCGCGGCAGAATCCCCGACCAAGCGGCTGCCGTCAAGCAGCCCGGATGGATCCCGCACCGCGGCTGACCCGCTCCACGGGATCCAGCGCGCTCAAGTTTCTGCGGCACGAAACCAAGCGAAAGGAGCTTCTGACTACCCTGGCGCCGAGCCGATGGCTAGGAAGCATCGATAAGGGCGCCCATCCACGATCTCACTCCCAAGGAGCCTCATGATTCTGACTCCCACAAACATCCTCTGTCTACTTGCCATCGTCCTACCCCGACCGGCGACGGCCGCCCAAGCGGAGACCGATGCCAAGTTGGTCGGCAGCTGGACCTGCACGGCCGGCTCACAGAAAGGACGGACCATCGAGATCACAAAGGACTCGATCGTCAGCAACGGACACAGCGTGCCGCTGCGGTTCCCGTCGCCCGGCGTGTTCGTAGTGGGCCCGCCTGGAGAAGAAGAGCGCGCCACCTACAAGATCAGCGGCGCAACCCTGACCGTCAAAGACTCCGACGAAACGTCGACCTGGCGACGCGTGACCGCAGGACGTCCGGCCGCGGACATCGTCCAGCCGTCCAACCCGCTCGGCGGCACGGAGGCCCCGGCCGCAGATCCATTCGCACGCAGCTTCCAGGGAGACGGCGTCCACCTCACTCTTTCGCGGAGCGGTGCGTCTGGTTATCGAGGCACGCTGACGTTCCGCGGCGCGCAATACCCAATCAAGGCACGCGCAACAGGCAACGCCCTCGGCGGATCGTTTCGGGTAAGCGGCAGGGACTTCGACTTCTCTGCCGAGCTCACCGGCGACCGGATGACGTTCAAGACCGGCGGGAAGAAATATCAACTCTCGGGCAAGAAGCTTGAGCGCGCAAACCCGCTGAGCCGCGGCGGCAACCCATATCGGCGCCGTTCCATCGCCGCAGCGAATCTCACCGTCGTGCAAGAAGCGGGACTCGCATGCGTGCTACCCAAGGGTTGGACGCTGCTCAACAAGTCGGCACAGGGCTGCGTGATCAACCCCGGCTTCCAGAAGGGACAGACTCTGCAGGTCACGATGAGTCTCCATTGCCTGCCGATAGGGCCCACCCAACAGACCACCAACGTCAAGCAGTTCCTCCTATCTCAGCTACCAGCGACGCGCCAATCCCTGCTCGCCAAGAGTGGAATCCAGACTCGCGCACCCGACGAGCCGGTTGAGCTCTTCGATGTCCTCGGCAAGCCGGCTGCCGCCGTCCACATGCGCGCCAAGACCCGGCAAGGACAGGACGGAACGATTTGGCTCGCACTCCGGATCGACGACGGCAAGTGCTTGGTCGGCAACGCGATCTTCCTTGGCGACAACGAGCGCGCTTACCTGCCCAACGTCCGCAAGGTCTTCGCGAGCCTACGCAGGGCCTCCGCGAAGCGCTGACCCCCAAGGCAAATGGTGCGAGAGCCGGGATTCGAACCCGGACCCCCGAACGGGGAGCGGATTTTAAGTCCGCCGCGTCTGCCATTTCGCCACTCTCGCGTGGCTGCCAGTCTACGCGGTGCAAGTTCGGTGGCGAGCCCCAAGCGTAATCAAGGCGTGGAGTGTAACGGACCGAAAAACTCCCTGCGCCGTGACCGCCACCGAGCCCACAATCCAAGCCCCCCCTGAGCCGAGGGCGCCGGAACCGCCGACGCTCCTACAGCGCTCGGTGCGCGGAGTTTCGTGGCAGATCCTCGGCCTCGGCGTCGAACGACTGTCGCGTTTTGCATCGAATGTGATTCTCGCGCGTATGCTGACCAAGGGCGACTTCGGCCTGCTCGGCATCGTGGTCGCGGCGGTGACGGCATTTGATGCACTGACGCATGTGGCCGCCAATGAGGCCCTGATCTTCAGCAACCGCGGACGCGAGCGCTCGTTCCAAGACACGCTGTTCTGGATCTCGGCACTGCGCGGCGTGCTGCTCGGCCTGGCGCTTGCCTGCGCTGCCCCGATGCTCGCCGGGTACTACGAGGAACCGCGCGCGCTCAAGATGTTCGTAGTGGTCGGGCTGTTCCCGTTCTTTCTGGGCCTCTCCAGCCCACGCATCGGCGTACTGGAAAAGGACCTCGAGTATCGGCGCATTGCACTCTGGTCCCTCGGGGCAAGCCTGGGCGCAACGGCTCTGACCCTTGGTCTCGCCCTGTGGCTGCGCAGTGCGTGGGCACTCGTGCTCGGCCTCGTCGGCATGCAAGCCTTCAAGGCGGCTGGGTCCTACATCGTCGCGCCGTTTCGCCCGCGCCTCTGCTTCTCGCGTGAGCACTTCGCCGAGATTCGCACCTACTTCACGCGCGCCGCCGGGACGCCCTTCCTCATCGCGCTCGTGCTGCAAGCACCCGCGCTTCTGCTCGGCAAGTTCCACGGCACCGATGCCGTGGGCGTATTCTTCCTGAACTTCACGCTCGCATACCTACCGTCGTCGATGTCGCTGCAGGCGATCGGACGTGTGGCAATTCCAGCCTACAGCGAACTCAAGGACGACCGTGTCCGCCTTACGCGCGCGTGGCTCACGGCTCTGCGCACGATCGCCTTCGCCTCGCTGCCACTGTCCGCAGTGCTGGCCATGATGGGAAACGATCTCCCTCGCATCGTCTACCGGGATGCATTCGTCGGTCCGGATGGCCTGTTCTCGCTGCTCGCGGTTGGCGGCGGGCTCGCTAGCCTCCTGGCAGTCACAGGCCCACTCTTTTGGGGTGTGGGCCGGCCGTCCTATGATCGCTGGACGCAACTGCTGCGCGTCGCCGTGATCTATGGGCTCGGTGCCTGGCTCGTGTGGGCACACGCCGAGAACGGCCTGGCCACGACCCTCATCATCGGCGTCGTTGCGGCCTTCGGCCTGTCCCTGACCTTCGTTCGAACGATCATCGACGCGCGGCTTGGCGACATCGGTCGTGCCCTACTGCCGGGCGTAGGGCTTTCCGTCGTCGTCGTCGTCGCCCTCGCCATGCTCCATGCGTTGCTCGGTTGGACGGGCATCGCGAAGCTAGTGATCGACACGATCCTCGGGGCGATCGTCGGAGGCATCGTCCTGCGCTCGATCTGGCGCGAACGCCGCCGGCCGCGTTTCTAGAAACGCGGCCGAAAAGTCCGGTATAGGCGAGACGTTCGGGAGTGCGTGCCCTGTGAAGTCGGAAAACGT
>CAYSWE010000482.1:0-4048 GCA_964434515.1 uncultured Phycisphaerales bacterium
CCAACGTCGGTTTCCTCCGGCGTCACGTGGCAACCAGCACAATCCACACCGATCGTGTGCATCGGATCACGCACCGATCGCACGCCCTTCGCTCCCTTGCCCTCATAGAATCGAGCCTGGGGCAGATGCGAGGACCGGTGACAGCTCGCGCAATCGGCCTGCTCGACCTCTGCCGAGCGCTTGGAGAACTGATGCTCGATCAGGCTATGACACTGATAGCAGTGCAGCTTGCGTTTGGTGACGTGTTCGACATGCAACAGCCCTGGATCATCAATCTTGTCTAACTGCTCAGGCTTGTTATGACAGGAGAGACAGCGCGCCAAGCCAACTTGCCCGCTCCCGGACTTGAGTTCGACATGGCACTGGAGGCAACTCATGCCCCGCTCGACAAACTCGCTATGCCGAACCTGAAACTCACCGACCACCTTGACGTCCGTCGGGGGGCCATGGCACGTATCGCAGGCGCCGAGAGATTGCCCTTCGACCGTCTTCGCCTCCTTGAAGTGACACAAGAAGCATGTCGACTTGTCCACCTCCATATGCGTAGTAATGAGCCTCTGGTGATGACAAGAAGTGCACGCGAGCTTGATCCCGCGCCGCATCTCACCAAGGTGCCCCTTGTGCCGAAACTTGACTCCTCGGTCGGAGAACAAGACTGGCTTCTCCAGGGCATCGCGACTGTGGCATCCCGATCGCAGACAGGACGCGTTCGAAACCTCCGCATACGGCATGGAGCTGTACTTGCCCGCGAGCGTGCTCGCCAGCTGTTTGATGGCGACCCATTTTCCGTGCAACTCATTCGCAATGCCAGGCTCGAAGTGACACTCAACGCAACGAACGTCCCTGTGCGACGACCTCCCCCACGACGCATGATAGGGCTCCATAATATGGCAGCTCATACAAAACGTCGGACTGGACCAATAGCCGTACGCAGTGTAACTGCCGCCAGCCAAGACAGCAAAGATGCACACGGTCAACCCGAGCATACGGTACTTCGACCGGGCACACCACTTCAGTGCACGCCAAGGGAGGAGCAGGACCGTACGAGCAATCCGCACGGGAACGCTACGACGACGCTGGACACTCACCATCTTTCTCCGCTCGCATGACTTTCATCCTCGGCACGGACGCCCCTGTCCGCGCGCCGAGCAAGGCGCCGCAACGCATAGGCGAGCCCAAGACTCGCTAGCACGAGCGCCACCACCAGACCGGTCAAGATAAGAGTCACGGTCGTGCGCGAAAACGCCTGGTCATTGTCAAAGCTCACCAGCGCAACCGAAGCTGCTGACTTGGCGGTCGCCTCCAATCGCTCAAGCGACTCCTCGAGCGCGTCGATATCCAAAGTGTGCGATAGCCTGCGAAGGTGGGAGTATCCAGCGAGGATGCGCTCGTGTTCCGCCCGCACGAAGCGACGCTTGGTCATTTCGTCGCCCGACGTGGCCTCTCTATCCGGTGTCGCCCCCACGGCGAGGCTGCGCGATGCAGCAGCAGCCAGCTCGTCGGCGCGCGCCAGGATCTCCCGCATCCTCGGGACAATCTGAGTCCGTGCGTCGTTCTCATCCGCATGACAATTACCACAGGTCTTGTCGAGCAGCCCCCCTCGTGGAATCGAGTTATGGTGGTTGCCATGGCAAGTCGTGCAACTGGGCGATCCGGTCAACCGCAGCGCTGCATCGTGGGCGCCCGACTCCATGAACTTACGCACCTCGACGTGGCACGTCCCGCACACCGCAGGAGCCGTGACCGCATGGCGCGGTGTCGCCCCATGATCACCGTGACAGTCGATGCACGTCGGCACGAGATCGGCCCGCCCCGGCCGCTTGCCCGCGAGGATCCGGCCATGAACCCCGGTGCGATAGAGCTCCTCCTGGTCCGTCGGCAGCTTGGACGGCGCCATCTTCTCCGGATGGGAATGGCAGGCGCCACAGCTCGCAGCGATGCGAGTGCGATAGGTCGGCGACGCCTTGTCATGGCGACTGCGGATCCCATGGACACCATGGCAAGTCACGCAGTCCGGCCCGCGTGCGTCGCCGCTCGCAAAGAGCCGGCCATGCGGGCCTTGTTTCCAGCGCGCGACGACCCCCGTATCAAGGTTGGCCAATGCCATACGGCCTGCGTCGGCGTGGCATGCGATGCAGCTCGCGACGGTATCCTTGCGTGAGAACACTCCGCGGTAGCCACGGACCGGGTCGTGACCGGCTTCCTGCGTCGCCCCGGCCGGGTTACCGCCGTGGCAGCCGACACAGGTGAGTCGCGCGTGCACACCGGCGACATGCGCAGCGTGGATTTCCGGCGTGACCCTGGCGTGGCAGTGCCGGCACTCGTCTTGAGCGACGCCCTGAAGTGGCACCCAGAGCACGAGCGAATAGAGAAAGTTCAGCAGCACGGTTCCACCGAGTCTAGGGGCGCGCCGTCCTGGTGAACCGGCCGGCACAAAGAATCATGAATCGCAAGGTCGCGGGGAGAGCAAAGACCGTACCTTGGCTAGAGGCTGGGCCGGATGATCGATCGATGCATGCCACGACCGGCCGAGTTCGTCCGGCACGATCCTGCCCGGGCCAATCGACTATTCGGCCTCTACCCCCCGGGCGACCTCGATCTGCGCACCTCGACCTGGGCGTCGGGGTCATCGCTGCATCCGTGCCGGCGCGCGAGCCCTAGCACACGACCACCATCGCGCCAGCCGGGCCGCTAGCGGCGCTGCGCCAAGAGGCTCGCCGCCGTATCGCCGAACTTGTTGCGCAGACTCTGGTCGGCGCCGTGCGCAATCAGCCAACGCGCAGCCTTGTCCCGCTGTTCATACAGCGCCCACACGAGCGGCGGCGTGCCATCGGTATCGACGACGTTGATGTCTGCGCCGGCCTCGACCAACGCGCGTAGGATCTCGGGCTCGTCGCCGAGCGCCGCGAGATGCACGGGTTCGAAGCTCAGCGCGGCGGGCTTGGCCTGGGCCCGAACATAGGCCCCTCGCACCAGGAGGTCGCGCACGAGCGCGACGTGACCTTCGCGCGCCGCCTCCATGAGCGCCGTGAAACCAATCGGGTCGGCCTGATCTACGGCGTCGCCTCGGCTGACGAGCCACTGCACGAAGGCGACGCGGCCGAGTTCGGCCGCACGCAAGAGGACCGGCCTGCCAGCGCGATCGAGCAGAGCGCCCTGAATGCGCGCACGCAGCCGCTTGAAAGCCTCGAGGTCACCGTGCTCCAACGCCGCCAACGCGCGCGCCTCGGCCACGGTGAGCCTTGGCCGCCAGTTCCCGGCTCGGCAGAGCGATACG
Organism: uncultured Phycisphaerales bacterium; assembly: GCA_964434515.1. Taxonomy (GTDB): domain Bacteria; phylum Planctomycetota; class UBA1135; order UBA1135; genus CAYSWE01. Next base: position 3,278 of record CAYSWE010000482.1, read on the forward strand.
GCGAGCTCGTAGTCGCCCCGCCGCAACGCGATCTGCCAGGCGTTCCCGTGCCCCGACAGGGTGATGTCGGCTCCCTTGCGCAGAAGGAACTCCGTTACGCCACGGTGCCCGGCATAAACGGCCCAGTTGATCGCAGGATCACCGTTCGCGTCCACGAGGTTGAGATCAGCACCCGCGCCGACGAGGCTCGCCACCAGGGAGAGTTTGTTCGCGTAGGATGCGTACATCAAGGCCGTTGCCCGCCCAGGTCGACTGCGGGCGTCGACGTCGATTCCGTGCGCCAAGAGCCGCTGCAACAGCCCGGGCGAGTCGCGCCGAAGCGCAATCCGCAGCAAGGCAGCCTGTTGATCCGGAGCGAACTGGCTCACGTTGGCAAACGCCGCCTCCGTCGTGTCACCACGCGCGAGCATGGTCTTCGCCCGCTCGAAGGTGGCCGTGGAAGCACACCCGACCAGAACGCCCCACAAGACGAGATGACCGCAAAGTTTCATGATTCCTCCTGCCACAAACGGTGGGATGCCGTCTAGATCGCCCCCGCCACATGGATCATTGTGAGCGCAGCTGTTCCGCAAACCACAGCGAGCTGAAAACGCAACGGACACTTGAGAGACTCATGCCGAGGCTGCGAGCATGGACGACGGCGTGAGACCGAAAGGCGCAAACGCACCGACCGCCACCGGGATGGATCTGGCATTGTAGCCAAAGACTAGCAGGAAGTTGCGGTGCACGCAGCCGAGCGTGCCGCGCCCGATATCGAAGACCGCCGGCAAC
>CAYSWE010000483.1:0-4042 GCA_964434515.1 uncultured Phycisphaerales bacterium
GATGCACTCGAAACCTGGGAAGCCTGCCTCGTGGTGAGCCGCCTCTGCGTCGAGGGGGCCCAGTTCGACGAAGCTCGCTGCCGCGCCGCCTGCGAGCGAGGTTACCTCAATGCGACGGAACTAGCCGACTACCTGGTGCGCAAGGGCGTAGCATTTCGCGACGCGCACGAGCAGGTCGGCCAACTCGTGCGCCGCGGCCTCGAGCTTGGCAAGGAACTGACGGAGCTCACGATCGACGAGCTACGCGAGTTCGCCCCTGCGGCGGACCGCAAACTCTATGCATCCCTGGCAACCGACCGGTTGCTGGCCAATCGACGGGCCGAGGGCGCGGCCAATCCGCGGCTCGTGCGCGCGGCGGCCGCAAAGTGGCGCCGGCGACTGCAAACAACAACGACACCAGACGAGTGACGAAACCACCGAAACCTACCGCCACGGGCGCGCGACCGAAGCTCGCCCCACCGCAGATCCGCCGCGCCACGGTCCGCGACGTAGCCACGATGTTGGAGATCATCAACGGCTACGCGACCGCGCAGGAGATGCTGCCGCGTTCTCCGCTGTTCTTGTATGAGAACCTGCGCGACTTCGTCATCGCATTGCGCGACGACGAGGTCGTGGGCTGTGGCGCGCTGCATATCGTCTGGGGCGACCTCGCGGAAATCCGCTCGATCGCCGTCGCGCCCGGCGAAAAAGGACAAGGCACAGGGCGGCGCCTGGCGGAGCAGCTGCTCGAGGATGCCGACGAGTTGTTGATCCCGCGAGTCTTCGCGTTCACCTATGTTCAGGGTTTCTTCGAAAAGCTCGGCTTCCGCCAGGTCGGGCACGCCGAACTCCCGCACAAGGTGTTCGCCGATTGCATGAACTGCCCCAAGTTCAACTGCTGTGACGAGATCGCGATGCTGCGCGAGCTGCGTCCGGTCGATGGCACGTTTCCAACGACCGGACCACTTTCCTTGCCTACCCCCCGTCTCCCGGCGGGGCCACATCGCGTTTCGCCGACGACCCCAGATACGACGACCGAGGTCTAACCAACATGCCGAATCCTCTTCAAGAAGCCCGCATCCCGGAGGGGTTTCAGTTCGCGACAGCTGCGGCTGGACTGGTGAACGGCGACCGCCCCGACCTCTTGCTCGCGGTCGCCGAGCGAGCCTCGCCGGCCTCGGCGATGTTCACGCGCAACGCCATTGTCGCCGCTCCGGTGGCACTCTCGCGCGAACACCTGCGACAGACGGACGGCCTGGTGCGCGCCATCCTGGTCAATGCGGGCTCGGCCAACGCGTGCACCGGCGAGCAAGGCGACGAGGACGCGATGCAATGCGCCGCCTGGGTCGCGGAACTTGTCGGCTGCGATGTACTCGAGGTCCTGGTGTTCTCGACGGGAGTCATCGGCCAACGCCTCGCAATGGACAAGATCGAAGCTCGGCTCGGCGACATGCACGCCGAGCTGTCGAGCGAAGCCGCGACGATCGACGCCGCATCGCGGGCGATTCTCACGACCGACCTCGTGCCCAAGATCACGAGTCGAGTCATCACGCTCGAAGACGACTCCGAGGCACAGCTGCTCGGGCTGGCCAAGGGTTCGGGCATGATCCATCCGGACATGGCGACGATGCTCGGCTTCTTCTTCACCGACTTTGATCTCGGCGCCGGCTCGCACATCCTGCTCCGCGGCGCAGTCGAGGAGAGCTTCCACCGGATCACCGTGGACGGTGACACTTCCACGAACGACGCGGTGCTGCTTTGGTCGAGCTGTGCACGAGAAGGTCTGGCGCCCCAGGACGAGTTCGCATTCTTCCATGCGCTGCGCGATATGGCCGTCGATCTCGGCCGAGCCATTGCGCGCGACGGCGAAGGCGCATCCAAGCTGATCGAGGTCCGCGTTTTGGGCGCGCTCACCCCCGACGATGCGACCAAGTGCGCACGCACGATCGCCGGCAGCTCCCTGGTGCGCACCGCGGTCCATGGCGAAGACCCCAACTGGGGCCGCATCCTCGCGGCAGCGGGTCGAAGCGGCGCGCGCATCGAGACCCGCAAGCTCCGGGCAGGCATCGGCGATGTCTGCCTGTTCGAAAAGGACGAGCCATGCGCCGAGAACGAACCGGCCGCGGCAGCGCACCTGGCGAGCAAGGAGATCCTCCTGTGGGTGGACCTCGGCGCAGGCGAATGCGATTCGACGTGCTGGAGCTGCGACCTGACTGCCGATTACATCAGAATCAACGCCGACTACCGCTCGTAGCGCGATCGGCTATCCTGGGGTGAGCCTCGCAACCGAACCCACAATGCACGGAAGCAGCCTGACATGATCCACACGACCGCACCCGGCGCCGCGCAGCGCCGCGTCCTCGCCGTCGCGCTGCTCCTGCTCGCACCGTTGGCGGAGGTGGTCACCGTGGATTTCTCCACGCTCTCGGATTTCGACTACGAGGAGGGCATGGAGCTGCCAAAGAAGGTGCAAAAGTTCGACGGCAAGAAGGTTCGCTCGACCGGGTTCATTCGCACGGACGATGGCGCGACCGAAGACCTCGAGGAGTTTTGGATCGTCAACCAAAACTGCGACTGCCAAGGAGCGCCGCTGCTCAACGAAGTCGTGTGGTACACGCTTCCGGACGGTACGACGGTGACCAACGATGACGCACCGATCACGGTCGAAGGAACGTTGCACGTCAAGGAAGAGAAAGCCGACGACTACGTGCTCTACATCTATCGCCTCGAAGCCGATGCCGTCGACTGATCGCCGCGCCGCCGCGCATCTCGCGCTGGCGAGCATGCTCGCGATCGCATGCCTCGGTGCGCCGCCCGCCGCCCAAGAGCCTCCCGCCCAGAAGAGCAACGCCAAGCTCGACAAGCTCGACAAGTACGTGAGGGACGCGTGCGGCGGACATCCCCAGATTCGCGTGCAGGCAACCAGGCGACTTCTCCGCGCTGGAACCCGCGGACTCGCGGCATGCCTGCGCTTCGTCAAGGCAAACGGCACGGCTCGCCTCTCCGCCGACCTGGTACTCGGCATCGGCGACTTCGACCTCGACAACGCACGCGGGCTGCTGCGTCGTCTCGTCGCCGACCCGGCATTCGCGTGGCGGCCTCAGGCGCTGCTGGCGCTAGCCAAGCATCCCACAGCGAGCGACGCGCCGCTATTCGAGAGCTTCCTCGCGCACGGTTCGTGGCTCATGCGGCGCGGTGCGCTCGAAGGCTGGACCGCGACCCAAGGCAAAGGCGCGACCGCCAAGCTCGTCGCGGCACTGCACGATGACGACTTGCGTGTGCGCGTCTATGCGGCGAGTTTGCTACTCGCGCGCAAGAATCCGACGGGTGTTGTCGAACTCATCGCCGGACTCGACGCGGAAGAGCGGTTCTTCGGATATGACTTGGCGTTCTCCGCGCGCAAGCAAGCCCACCAAGCGCTGACCCGCTGGATCGACCACCCGTTCGGCTACAGCCCATGGGCCAAGCACAAGGCTCGGGCCAAGGCGATCGTTGCGTTCAGCCAAGCAGCGCGAGCCAAGCTTGGCGCCGAGACCCTCGCCGATCTGCCAGCGCGCTTGCGGGAAGTTCGTCGTGCCCCACCCAAGTTCGTGCTCGGCTTCGAACGTCGATCGTGTCGTGACGGCGACCTCTACCTCCGCATCGACGAGGACGGTCGACTCTGGCGTGGCCTGTTCCATCCACGAGAAGCCCCCCTCTCCCCCGAGCTTCGCTCCCGCGTTCGGAAACTAGCCGCGGCGGTGCGCACCGACACACGCAAGGTGTTCGGACGTCTGCGCTGCGACTTCACGCGATACGCCGGGCTGGGGATCGAACACAAACTCTCGATTCGCTGCGCGCCCGGCAAGACTCCGCAACTCGCGCGGGATCTGCGGCAGGCTTGGCTGTCGCTGGCGCCGTCGCCATCACCAACCTCGGGAACAAAGAAGTGAGGTCCTAGACATGAAGTGCTTCGCTGGCAAGACGCGTGGACCGAGGCGCAGTGTATTCGGAATGGTGGGGGATTTCGGCGCAGCACGTAAGACAGCAGCACCCAAGACACGCGCACTCCTGTTCCTCGCCA
>CAYSWE010000484.1:0-4026 GCA_964434515.1 uncultured Phycisphaerales bacterium
CTACGCGGATATCGCGAGGCGATCCTCGGCGGCATTCGACGGGACGCGGCTCGTCGAGTTCGCATCGGGAGCGAGACAAGCCAAGCCGCAACAGCAATGGCGAACGGTGAGCCCCAGAGACGGCCTGATCGCCTTTGTCGAGAGCGACGCCAAGACAACGCGTGTGGTCGTCACGCAAGAAGGTAGCGCCATACCGTTGCGCAGCGCCGTGCTACCGATATGGGAACACCGCGGCTGCCTGGCCTGGGAACCCAGCGGAAGACGGCTGCTCATCGGCGCATACAGTGGTCGGAAAGGCGTGTGGATCTGGGATCCGCGAACGGAACCCGCCCCACGGAAAGCCGCCGAGTTCCCCTGCATCTCGGCCGCATGGCGACCGGATGGCAAGACGGTCGCTTGCGTCCAGGACTCACACATGGTGCAACGCAGGGGCAGCGTCCAGGTCCTCGACGCCGAGACGTTCGAGACACTGCATTCGCTGCACACAAAGACGCGGTTCATGACGCTGGCATGGGATCCGACCGGACGCGTGCTCGCAGTCGGCGGCTTCGACCAAGTACTGCGCCTCTGGGAACCGCGGTCGCCATCGGCACCACGATCCCTGCACGGGCACACGTCGGTGATCCTGTCGGTGCGCTGGTCTCCGGATGGTTCACGCGTCGCATCCGCGAGCAAGGATCGAACCGTCAAGCTATGGGACCCACGCCGTGGGAGCGAGACGTTGTCCTTAGCTCATCCGTCGGTCGTCTCGGCAATCGCCTGGCGACCTGACGGTCACCGACTCGCCTCGCTGCGCAAAGACGGCACGGTGCGGATATGGAACGTAGCCCCGGCGCGATAGGCCCCGGCCTTGCCCGAGCTGTTGTCTGGTGCGGCCGCCGCGATCGCGAGGCCTGTCGCAGAAGTTCGGCACACCGCTAGCAGCACTCTGTGACCGCTTGTTCGAGAGCTAGCGATTCAGCCAGCTATCCAGCAAGGAATTTGCCCAAGACCGCACGCGCATAGTGCCAGTCCTCCTTGGCGCGAGTTGCCGAGACCCCGACCATGGGTGCGATCTCGCGAACGCTGAGACCACCAAAGAGCCGGAGTTCTGCGATCTGGGCGGATCGAGCATTTAGCCGCTCCAGCTGCTGAAGCGCTGCCTCGAGATCGAGGAGCGTCCCGTCATTCGCGGCCACAACTGGCAGCTCCTCGGAAAGCGTGAGGCGCTGCCAATCGCCGCCGCGCTTGCCGGCCGCGCGGCGGCGTGCGTGATCGATCAGGATGTTGCGCATGGCCCGGACCGCCAGAGCAACGAACCGCTTGCGTGCGTCGTCGCTCGCCACGCAGGAAAGACTCGGCCACTCGATGGAGTTCGTCATACACCAACGGCAAGAGTTCCGCAGTCCCACCCGAGGGCGCCAGCCTGCGGCGCTCTCCATCTGTCCGGACGCCCCTTGTGTCGCCGGCGCCAAGCGGCGACGCTGGCTGCATGATTCGCATCCTTGCCTGCTCCATCCTGTTTGCCGTTCTGATTGGACCGGCCTCGTCGCAGATCCCCGGGATCGGTCCCAAGGCGCCGGCCAAGCGCTTGTTCGGCGGCTTCCTTTTTACCGAGGGGCCGGCGCAGGACGCCAACGGCAACCTGTTCTTCTCCGATGTGCGCCTCAACAACCTCTACAAGGTCGACACGGCGGGGAAGCTCTCGACGTTCCTGACGAAGACCAAGAGTGCCAATGGCATCTTCTTCTCACGCACAGGGCGGATGTTTTCGGCGCGTGGCGATGGCGGGGATGTCATCGAGATCGACCCGCGGACACGGAAGATCACGGTCGTCGCCGGAAAGTTTGGCGGGAAGCGGTTCAATGGTCCCAATGATCTCGTCATCGACGTGCATGGCGGGATTTGGTTCACCGACCCAAACTTCCGCAGCAATAGCCAAAACAAGACGGCGGTCTACTACATCGACGCGGGCGGCACGACCACGCGCGTGATCGACACGCTGTCGCGCCCCAATGGGATCCTGCTGTCGCCGCGCGAAGACGTGCTCTACGTCGCGTCGACGACGCCTTCGGCCATGATGGCCTACCCGGTGACGGCGCCAGGCAAGGTCGGCGCAGGCCGGCAGTTGTTCGGACTCGCGGGGCGCCCCGTGGACGGGCTGACAGTCGACACCTTGGGCAACCTCTACATCACGCGCCCGGCGTCCCGCGCGATCGAGGTGATCACGCCACGTGGCAAGTCGCTCGGACGCTTCACGCTGCCCGAGTCGCCGACCAACTGCGCCTTTGGCGGGCCCAACATGCAGACCCTGTATGTGACGACCCGCGCGTCGGTGTTCCGCGCCGACATGCTGAGCACCGGACATCGGCCGATGCGTCTAACGAGCGACGTGCGCACACTTCGCATCACCGGCGGCCGCGCCAAGTTCGCGTTCGTATCCACACCCTTCGACAAGACCCGCCCTTACCTGATGCTCGCGAGCGCAACGGGAACAGCGCCGGGTTTCGTGGTCGAAGGCACGCGCATTCCGCTCCAACCCGACCTGTTCACCGACCTGAGCATCGCGCTCCTCAACACGCCTCTGTTCAACGCAACGCTCGGACGACTCGATGCGAGCGGCGCCGGCAGAGCAAGCTTCGTGCTACCGCCGGTCGGCGCGGGCCTGGTTGGCCAGCGCTTCCGTTTCTCGACCCTGCGGCTCCTGCCGGTCGACGGCGCCAGCAATGCCGTCGAAGTCGCGCTCACGCGCTGAGGGCCGAGTGCGCCTCGAAGGTTGTCGCGAGCACAACCTCGACGGCTTCGACATCGAGCTGCCGACCGGCGAGTTTGTCGTCGTCACCGGCGTCTCGGGGTCGGGCAAGTCGTCGTTCGCCTGGGACACGGTGTTCCGCGAGGCGCAGCGACGCTACCTGGGAGCCGAGTCGGCTCGCGTGCGCCGACTGCTCGATGCCCAAGCGCGGCCCAAGCTCGACTCGGCCGCAGGCCTGCCCGCGCCGATCGCGGTCGGTCAAGGCGCAAGCGTGCGGAACCCGCGATCCACGGTCGGAACTCGCAGCGAGATCGACGACCACCTGCGCCTGCTGTTCGCGCGCTTTGGCGAGGGCGGGGACACGCTGCGCGCGCCGCTGTTCTCGCCCAACTCGCCGCACGGAATGTGCCCGGCTTGCCAAGGGCTCGGGGTCGAGGACCGCGTCGATCCGGCGTTGCTCGTGGCCGACCCAACCAAGAGCCTGCGCGCCGGTTGCCTAGTGCCAACCACGCCGACCGGCTATGTGGTGTACTCGCAACTCGCGGTGCCGGTGTTCGACGAACTGTGCCGCGCGCACGGCTTCACGATCGACACGCCGTGGCGCGAACTCGACGCCGACCAAAAGGCCATGGTGTTCTTTGGTTCCGAACGCATCCTGGTGCCATTCGGCAAGCACCCACTGGAGTCACGTCTGCGCTGGAAGGGCATCGAAGCCAAGCCGCGCGAGAAGGGTTACTACAAGGGACTGGTGCCGACCATCGCCGCGATCCTGCAACGCAGCCGCAACGAGAACGCGCTGCGCTTCGCGCGCAGCGAGCCCTGCTCGGCGTGCGACGGCAGCAAGCTCCGGCCGGAGGCGCGCGCCGTCCACGTTGTCGGGCAAACCATCCACGCACTGCGTTCGCTACCCCTGACCGAGCTGAAGCGAAAACTCGATCGCATCGAGCACGCGCTCGGTGCCGGGCGCGAGCTCACGTCGATCCTTGAGCCGATGCGCGAGCGACTGGCGCTCCTGGTAGACATGGGGCTCGGTCACCTCGAGCTGCGACGCCCAGCGCCGAGCCTGTCCAACGGCGAAGCCCAAAGACTGCGCCTCGCGGCGCAGCTCGCGAGCGAGCTGTGCGGTGTGCTCTACGTACTCGACGAACCGTCGGTCGGACTGCATCCGCGGGACACCCAGGTGGTCATCAGCCTGCTGCGTCGGCTGCGCGATCGGGGCAACTCGTTGCTCGTCGTCGAGCATGAGCGGGCGTTCGTGCGGGCCGCGGACCTGCTGGTCGATCTCGGACCGGGCG
>CAYSWE010000485.1:0-4016 GCA_964434515.1 uncultured Phycisphaerales bacterium
TTCCCCGGCAAGATGCTTGCATACAATCTCTCGCCGTCGTTCAGCTGGGACACGACCGGGATGACCGACGAGGAGATGCGCCAGTTTCCGGCGGAACTCGGCAAGCTTGGTTTTGTCTTCAACTTCATTACGTATGGCGGGCATCAGATCGATGGCATGGCCGGCGAAGAGTTCGCGGCGGCGCTCCAGCAGGACGGGATGCTGGCCCTGGCTCGACTGCAGCGAAAGTTTCGTCTGGTCGAGTCGCCCTATCGCACGCCGCAGACTCTCGTCGGTGGTCCGCGTCTCGATGGTGCGCTCACGGCCTCTTCGGGGCGGACGGCGACCACCAAGGCCATGGGGCGGGGATCGACGCAGCACCAGCATCTCGTCCAGACCGAGGTTCCCACGAAACTGCTCGAGGAGTGGCTAGGGCTCTGGGCCGAGCACTATGGCGTTCCGGGCGGTATGCGCGTCGAGCTGCGTCCGCATCGCGCGGGAGCCGAACTGCTCGAGTTGCGCATCGTCAGTGCCGCGTCGGAACCGGTCGCCAACGTGATCTTCTCGCCGATCCAGGACCGCAGTGGACGCAACCTCCTTTCGGTCCGCGATCAGAACACAATCGACGTGTCGTTGCGCAAGAAGCGGCTCATGACGCTGATCCATTTGTTCCTCGTGCACCGCTACAAGACGGTGTCGGTGCACTACGTCAGCCCGACCGAGGACAACCACTACCAGACCGCAAAGATGAAGCAGCAAGGCATCTTCCGCGATGTGCACGATGAGGTCGGTCAAGTCATCGTAGCGGAGGTCGATGCGACCAACATCGCGGCATTGCTCGCAGCTGATCGGGTGCGGTTGCGCCGCCTCATTCTGAAGGCTGACAAAGAGGCGGCGTAATCGGTCGAGGGAGCGCACCGCGAGTCCGGACGCTATCCGGGCGTCGGAACCCTACTCCAGCCGAATCGCCTTGATCTGGTGGTTGTCCAGGTCGGCGATCCAGAGCCAGCCGGCATGCACGAGCACGGCCGCCGGCTTGCGCAGCTCGTCCCGCGCTGGGCCGGGTGCGCCGGTGCCGCAGAATCGCTTGCCGTGGCCCGACCGGTCGAACGAGAGGATGCGATTCGAACCCATGTCGGCGACATAGAGCGTGCCGTCTGGACCAACGCAGATGCCATGCGGCGTGGAGAGCTTCGTATCCAACCGCAGAGTGCTTGTGCTCGATCCCTGCTGAAATCTCCGCACTTCGTGAGCCCCGGCGTCGGCGATCAACACCGCGCCGCTCGAGTCCAGTGCGAGGTCCATCGGGTAGGTCATTTTGGCCTCGGGGCCGATCACAGTTTGCACCGTTCCATTGTGAATGCGTCGTAGCCGCGCGTTGCCGATGTCGGCCACCAGGAGTCCACCGTCGTGGTCCCACAACACGGCGTGGGGGGCATGGAACAGGGCTTGGTCTGCTGGTCCATCACGCATCCCACTCTTGCCGGGTTGTCCCGCCAGCGTGCTGACCAGATAGCCCCCGTCCGCGTTGGCCGTGGGTGTGAGCAGGCGGATGGTGTTGTTCTCGGCTTCGGCCACGGCGATTGCACCATCGGATCGCAGCGCGACTCCATGGGGCGAAGCGAAACGGGCCTGCGCGGCCGGGCCGTCCTGATACCCCTTGCGGTCGGGCGCGCCCGCAAGCGTCTCCACGCGACCGTCCAAGTGCACGACGCGGATCGCATGATTGAAGATGTCGGCGACGAGGACCGAGTCAGGTCCAAACGGCGCCAGCCGGATCGGCTTGTGGAAGCGGGCTTCGTGGCCCGCCAGGGCATCCCGGAAGCCAGGCTGGCCGTCGCCGGCGATGATGCGCATCGCCGTGTCTCTGCGAGCGGTGGACGCGCAGCCGGTCAGTGCGACTGCGACAAGCGATAGCGACCAGGCGAAGGCGCGCGCAAGACGTCGTGAATGCATGCCGGTGATCTTGCGCCAGGTGGTCTCGGCTTGTCGAGGGTCGATCTGGCGAACTGCGCCGCGTGGCCGTTTGCGGCGGTCCCTCCCTTTGGAATCCTGGAACCGGCCAGGTTCTTTTCTCGTATTCTCGCGTTCGCGCCAACTTGTGTCTGCGCACCAGCCGCCGCCATCCCCGAGTCTCCGCTCCATGACATCAGCTCTGCTGAAGAAACTCTTTTCGCCCCGGCGCCCCGAGCCATCGTACCCGAAGCTGCCAGCAGTCGACGCGGCCGGCCAGACCTCGGTGAAAGGCATTTACGCGGTCGGCGAGGTTGCTGGAACGCCGCTCATCAAGCTTGGCGTCAATGCAGGCCAGGAGCTCGTGCGGCGTCTGGCGCCGACGCTCGGAGCGCAGCGCGGGCGCGGCGACGATGTCCTCGACCTGCTCATCGTTGGCGCTGGTGCGTCCGGCCTTGGTGCTGCGGACGCGGCCGCCGAGCTGGGCTTCAATTACGTCGTTGTCGAGGCGAACCGCATGGCCGAGACGGTGCAGACCATGATGAAGGGCAAGCTGCTTCTTGCTGAGCCGCTCGCCGTCGAGACGCAGGGGCGTCTGTGGTTCGAGGAATGCACGCGCGAACAGCTGCTCGCCAAATGGAGCAAGCAGGTCGCGGATCTTGGTCTCAACATCCGGACCTACGAGAAGGTCGAGGACGTGCAGCGTCGAGACGGCACGCTCGAGGTCACGACGAACAAGACGAGCTATCGCGCCAACGTCGTAGTCTTCGCGATCGGCAAGGCGGGGAATCCGCGCAAGGCGGGTGTTCCCGGCGAGGTCGAGCACGCCGCGAAGATCGAGCACCGCCTCATTGACGCGGATGACTACGAGGGACTGGACATTCTCATCTATGGTGGGGGTGATGTCGCGCTCGAGGCCGCCATCGCGCTGGCGGACACCAACCGGGTTTCGTTGGTCACGATCGATCAGGAGTTCACCTACCCGAAAAAGCGCAACGTCGACGCACTGAAGGCCAAGGAGGCCGAAGGTAAGCTGACGATCTACATGGACTCGTGGCTGGCGTCGATCGGCGAGAAGGATGCTAGCTTCACGATCGGCGGCCGTGATGGTGCGAAGAAGACGATTGCCAACGACCATGTCTTCGAGATGATCGGCGCCGAGCTGCCGCTGCCGTTCTTCGACAAAGTTGGCATCAAGCTTGCCAATGCCTGGACGGCCAAGCGATGGTTTGTGCTCGCGCTGGTCTTCGTGTGCGTTTATTCGCTCTACGCGCTCAAGAGCTACGGTAAGGGCGGCGGGATGAGCTGGCCGTATGAGTCACTGATCGCTCCCGAGAGCTACTATGCCGGTTTGGAGGCGCTGTTCCGAGTTGGCTTCGCCCCGTTTGCCTGGGCCTTCCAGGATTGGGCGCTCGCGGACGTGATGACCAACCACGGGTTTCAGCAGGGCTATCTCTACAGCTTGCTCTACACGATCATCATGGTCACGTTCGGTTGGCAAGCGCTGCTGCGTTGGCGGGCGAAGGCGACCAACAAGAAGTATCAGACCTGGCGCTTCGTCTCGCTGATCACCTTTCAAGTCGTCTTCTTCATCGGTGTGAACCTGATCGCCGTGCACGGCATGACCGTGCAGTACGCTTGGCGCGCGTGGGGGCTCTACCAGCCGTTTCCGCTGTTCTTCAACACCTTCTTCTGGTGGGAAGGCACGCCGGCGCGGGCGGATCATCAGACGGTGATGTGGTTCTTCATCATCTATGGTGCGATCGCCACTCTGGTCCTGATTCCGCTCGCGGCCCGCTGGCACGGCAAGCGTTTTTGCACGTGGGTCTGCGGTTGTGGTGGGCTTGCCGAGACGCTTGGGGATCGCTGGCGGCACCTCTCGGCCAAGGGCGCTCGCTCGCGCAGCTGGGAGTTTCAGGGTGCGGTCGTCCTTGCGGCGAGCGTCCTTGTGTTGGTGGTCGTGGACGGGATGTATCACACGAGCGGCAACAATCCCTGGTGGCGCGCCTACAACTACGTCGTCGACTTCTGGCTCGTGGCGGTGATCCCGATCACGTTGTATCCATTCTTCGGCGGCAAGGTCT
>CAYSWE010000486.1:0-4013 GCA_964434515.1 uncultured Phycisphaerales bacterium
TGAGCAAGCTGCGCAACGTGACCAAGAAGCTGCTGCAGTCCAAGGGACGTGAGCCAACCATCGAGGAGATCGCGCAGGCGACGGAGATCACGGTCGAAGAAGCCAAGCGCGTCATGAAGATCAGCAAGCATCCGATCTCACTGGATCGTCCGATCGGTGAGAGCGATGACTCCTACTTCGGCGACTTCATCGAGGACGATAGCGTGGAGTCCCCGGTGGAGAGTGCCTCACGTGAGATGCTCAAGGACAAGGTCGACACGGTGCTCGAGACGCTGACCTTCCGTGAGCGTGAGATCATCAAGCTGCGTTACGGCATCGGCGATGGTTATACCTACACGCTCGAAGAGGTCGGACGCATCTTCCGAGTCACGCGCGAGCGGGTACGTCAGATCGAAGCAAAGGCCGTTCGCAAGTTGCAGCATCCGGTGCGTGCGCGTCGGCTCTCCGGCTTTCTCAACGGGGCGCTCGAAAACCGTTTGTAGGGTTTTCGGTCGCGAAGGCCGCGGCCAGTTCCGCGGCGTTGGCTGCCGTGAAGCCATAGGCTTCCTGTTCCATGGGATGCTCCCAGTAGCCGCCTTCGAGCACGCCGGCGCCATACCTGGCACCAAATCGGAGGCGGCCCAGCTTGGCATACTGGCGGACGTGCACGAGTTCGTGGGCCAGGAGTTCGATGTCCTGAAAGCGGCCGAGGTCGAGTTCGCTCTGGCGTAAGTAGACGGTCCAACCAAGCGTGATGGCGCTCATGTTCTTGGCGATGGGTAGGTGCGCGCCCAGTCGGAGGCGCACGCGCTCGAGCGGAAGGTCGGGGAAGAATGGCCTGAGGCGGTCCAGCGCGGGCATCGGGGTCCGGCGCCTCGGATTGGCCGCCCGGCAGATGACCTGAAGGGCGGCGAAGGTACAGGCACCCCCCAGCCAAGCGACAGGCAGACAGAGGCGCCGCAACGGTTTTGGTAGCCGCATGGGGCACATCCTGGTGTGCGCGGTGACGAGTGCAAGCTCGGGCTGGATAGGCTTGGCGAGACCATTGCCGCCGGCGCCCGCGCTGCCTACACTGCCTCACCTAAATTCTCCAACTCGAATCCCCACCTGGAGGTCTATGCATCCCGTCGTCAAGCAACTCGTTGCACTCCAACAAGTCGACGTCCGGGTCGCCAACGTTCAGAAGAAGCTGGACGCGATTCCGCGAGAGACCGCAAAGCGCCAGGCGAGAGTGGACAAGCTCCGGGCCGAGCGGGACGCCGTTGCCGCGGAACTCGCCGCTGCCGAGACGTCGTATCAGGACCTCGAGACCAAGGTCAACGGGATCGACTCGGCCATCAAGCGCCAGGAGGCACACCGCGACCAGTCACAAAACGCCTCGTCGTTCACCGCGGCGCAGCATCAGATCGAGTATCTAGCCCAGGACAAGGAAGGCGTTCAGACCGAGCAAATCGGGCTGATGGAGCGCATCGAGGATCGGGGGCCGCAGCTTGCCGAGCTCGAGCGACAACTCGCCGCTGCCGAGAAGGAGTTCGGGGAGTACCAGGTCGAAGCCAACAAGCTCGTGGAAGAACTCTCCGAGCGGCGCACCAAGATCGCAGCCGAGCGCGAGCGATTCCTCGCCGAAGTTCCGCCGGCGAGCCTGGGGCTCTACAACGACATGTTCCAGACGACGCATGGGCAGGCGGTCGTTCCCGCTGAGGGTTCGTGTTGCACCGGGTGCTACACGCACCTGACACCGAATGACCTGGTCCTTCTGCGCACGGCCGCCACCCTCGTCACCTGCAAGGCCTGCGGTCGCGTCCTCTACCTCACCGACCGATAGTCGGCGTCGTCCGTGAGCAACGGCTCGATTCATCCGGTCATCGTCGGGACCGCTGGTCACGTCGACCATGGCAAGTCGAGCCTCGTGCGGCGGCTCACTGGGATCGATCCGGATCGTCTCGCCGAAGAGAAGGCGCGCGGCCTGACGATTGATCTCGGCTTCGCGCCGTTCCACCTCGACGATGGGCGCCTCGTCGGCATGGTCGACGTTCCCGGGCACGAGCGCTTCCTCAAGAACATGGTGGCGGGCGCCAGCTCGGTCGACCTGGCGCTACTCGTGATCGCCGCCGACGACGCGGTGATGCCGCAGACGCGAGAGCATCTCGACGTGCTCGAACTGCTCGGCGTTACGCGCGGCATCGTCGCGCTGACCAAGATCGATCTCGTGGACGAAGAGACTCGGATGATGGCAGAGGAGGATGTCAAGGAACTCCTCGCTGGACGCTCGATCGCTGGCGCACCGATTCTTGGTGTGTCGTCGATTACCGGCGAGGGGATCGACGAGCTGCGTCGCGTGCTCCAGGACCTGGTCCAGGGGCTGACGCCGCGTGGCACGGAGGGTGTCTTCCGTATGCCGGTGCAGCGCGTGTTTTCGATCCAGGGGTTTGGGACCGTCGTCACAGGGATTCCGCTCGCGGGCGAGATCGCGGTTGGCGACCATGTGGAGATCGTCGGCAAGGGCATCCGATCTCGGATTCGCGGGATTCATGCATACGGGGAGGCCGTTGAGCGGGCGCGTGCCGGGCATTCGACTGCGCTCAATCTGCCGGACGTTCCTGTTGCCGATGCGCGACGCGGTGACGTTGTCGCCGTGCCCGGACGCGTTGCGACGCGGGATCGCATCGAGATGGAGCTTCGCGTCGTCGATGGTGTCAGCCGGCTCAAACACGGCGAGAGCATGCACCTGCACGTCGGAACGAGCGAGCTCAATGCGCGCGTCTTCTTGCTGGACAAGGCCGACCTGCATGCCGGTCAGGTCGGGTTGGCGCAGGTCTTGTGCGAGGAGCAGTTCGTGGCGTTGCCTGGCGATTTTGCTTTGCTGCGTCGACTGTCGCCGTCACGCACCGTGGCCGGTGGGCGAGTCATTGGGATTGGTGGGCGGCGGCTGCGACGCTTTCGCGAGGTGACGCTCGAACGGCTGCGAGCCAAGGAAGCCGCTCTCAACGATCCGTCGGCGCGGCTCGAGATCACGGTTGGCGAAGTGGGCGAGGTCGGCATCGATGCGAGCGAGTGTGCGAGCCGGCTTGGTTGGGAACCCATCGAGTTCGATTCGGTGTTGTTTCCGCTGCTCGAAGCGGATCGCATCTGTCGTGAGCGCAAGTCCGGGCGCCTGTTTAGTCGGGCAAGCGTCGAACGTGAGGAGCAGCGCGTCCGTCGCGCAATGCAGACCTACTTCGACGAGCACCCGATGAGTTCGACTTGTCCGATCGGGCACGTTCGGCGTGGGACTGGCGCCGAGCTTCTCGCGGTTGCGCTCGAGCGCATCGAGGCTCAGGGGGACGCCAAGGTCTTGCCGGGCGGCATGCTCCAGGATTCGTCGCGCGAGCAGACTGTCAGTCCGGAAGAGCGCGCGAAGCTCGATGCCGTCGCCTCGTGGCTCGATTCTGCCGGAGCGCGGGCGCATACGCGCGACGAACTCATGCAGCAGTTTGGCGCCGAGGGCGGCAAACTGCTCGAGCGATTGCTCGAAGACACGGACGCCGTTGCCGTCGGCCCACTGTTCGTTTGGGGGGGCAAGACCTTCCGTCAGGCGGTCGATCATGTGACCGAAGTGTGCGCGGCGAATGATGGAGCGCTCGTGATCCCCAGTCTGAGGGATCGACTTGGCACCAGTCGCAAGTTCCTGATTCCGTTCCTCGAGCATCTCGATCGCATCGGTGTCACCGCGAGAAAGGGCGATCGTCGGATTCTTCGTCGTCGCTGAATCTGCGTCCCCGACCCATCGGGGTGAGGGAGCCTGCCTCCGTATGCCGATAGGCAGATGGTGTCCTCCCGTCGGAGAGACCGCTGCGAGACGCAAGGAGATCCGGGTTCCATGGCGACCGACGAACGCGACCGTCCCGAGGACGAGAACAACGACAAGCTGCAGGATGACGACCTCACTCCGCGCGTGGAGTTCGAGGACGACTTCGATGACGACGAACTGTTCGTTCTCGAACTCGAAGGCGAATGGAGTGACGAAGTCTCCGACGACGATTCCGGCAAACGGG
>CAYSWE010000487.1:0-3998 GCA_964434515.1 uncultured Phycisphaerales bacterium
GACGAACAACAACGCAATGCGAAAGATGATCGCCAAACCAATCCCCATGTGTCGCACGAATGCGCGCCGGCTCTCCTTCACGCGTTTGCTCTCGAGCGAGATGTAGAGCAGGTTGTCGAAGCCGAGAACGATCTGCAGAAGGACCAGGAATGCCAGCGTGATGACGTCGTGCATCGACTACGAACGCGCGGGCTGCGCGCTGCCTGAGGTTTTGCGAAACGAAAACGAAGTGGCGTATCGTAGCGCGGCTAGCCGCGCAGGAAACGCTGCCATTCGGCGCGCACCAGGGACAAGGTAAGACCAATCACGGTTTCGATCTCGCCCTCGACGACGGACGCAAACGCGCCGGCCGCGCCCTGGATCGCATAGCCGCCGGCCTTGCCCCGCCACTCGTCCGTGTCGAGGTAGGCAGCCTTGCGCGCCCGGCTGAGTGCATCGAAGCGAACCAGCGCGCGCACGAGCCGATCGCCTCCGGAGCCGGGCAGCCGCCGCCCGTCCGAGACAGCACTCCAAACATGTGCCGACCAGACCGCGTGGTCGCGTCCAGACAATCGGTCGAGAAACACACGCGCCTCGTCGCGATCTTGCGGTTTGCCAAGGGCGAGGCCATCGATCGCAACCACGGTGTCGACCGCGAGCAAGAGACCATCGCGATGCTCGACCTCGGCACCAGCGGCCTTGCTCTGAGCATGCGAGAGGGCAAGGCGCTCGGGAACTCGATCTGTCGACGCCGCACACTCCGCCCCGGGCACGACGACTTCGAACGGAATCGCCAGTCGCTTCAAGAGTTCACGGCGACGCGGTGATGAGGACGCAAGCAGGATCCGGCGCGATTCCAGAAGCGTGGGCGAAGAGTCCGGCATAGGCGAGACGTTCGGGAGTGCGTGCCCTGTGAAGTCGGAAAACGTAGGCAAACTAGCTGTTTTGTCGAGGCTTTCCGGCTTTGCAGGGTGCGTGCTAGCGGGCGTCGCAGCCATGCCGGGTCTTCGGCTGCGTTTCTAGACCTTCCGACTCTTGCACATCAGTACGAGGTAACAGTCACGACACTGCGGTCCCTTCGACAAACAGATCGTCTCGCCGAGGTCGATCAGATCGACCTGGAGCGTAACCGTGTCGTAGCCCTTGGCCGCTTTTTCCAGCATCGCCACGAGCTTCTTGGGCGACCCCGAACGGGGAATCATCCCCGCGCGCTGGACCACGCGCGCCCAGGAGAAATGGAACAAGATGCCCTCGAAGTTCTGTAGCGCCAGCGCAATGTAGTGCGACAGCGCCGGCCCCAAGGACCGGTAGCGATTCAAGGCAACGAGCCGGTCTTCGGCGGACAGATCGCGAAGAAACTCGAGGTCCACGGCGTTCTGGTCCTGGTACACCTCGTTGATGTATTCGAGCACCTGCTCGCAGCGGTCGTAAGGCTCGACGACGTTCACCCCCTCGAGCGCCTCGAGGAACTCATAAGCCTCGCTGACCCGGAACTCATTCCATTCGGGAAACGCAGACACGAGCCGCTTGGTCGCATCGAGTGAAACGCGCGCGCTGTTTCGGCCGAGCGCGAAGATCGAGAAGATGCCGAGCTCGACGACAGTCTTTGGAGCCTGCTTCTCGCTGACCGAAGGCGCCTTGCCCATGTATTTGGTCAGCGTGTCGAACACACCGGAGACGGTCGCCTTCTTGGGCTTGGAGCCGTAGCTGCGAGGCTTGTACTCGCGCAAACGACTCTTGCGTTTGCGTTGGATCTGGACGTCGATCTCCTGGACCTCGACCGGCTGTGAGCGGAGCCGCTGCGCCTTTGGATTGGGCGGAGCAACGCCCTTTTTGCCCTTCTTGCCCTTGCCGACCTCGACCGTCTGCATGGTCGGAGCAGCTTTGCCGGCCTTCTGTGCTGCCTTCTTCTTGGCCGCCGCCTTCTTCTTGGCAGCAACGAACGCCCTCTTGACGCGCGCGAGCCCCTTCTTGGTCGCGCTCGTAGTCTTCTTCTTAGGGCTGCTCTTACCCGCGACACCCTTGCGCAGCCTCGCCGCCTTGAGGCTCGAGGTCTTGACGACGATCTTCCCGGCCGACTTGGCCTTCTTCTTACTGGGCTTCGCGACCTTCGCGCGATTCTTGACCGGCTTCTTGGTTGCCTTCCTCACAGTCTTCTTAGCGCTCGTCGTGCGAGGCTTCGCAACCGCCCGCTTGGCGGTCTTCTTCGCCTTCTTGCTCGCCACGGCCTACCTTCCTCGTTGCTGGGGCGTTTGCCCTTGGTCACTCTGCCAGAGATTGCTAAGACCCTGGGCTCATCAAGAGTCTGCCGCTTCGGCCGCAGCCGCGGCCTTGGCCTTCTTTGCAGCAATCCGCGCGGTCCGTCGCTCGGTCTTGGCTTTGTGAAGCCGCTGAAACCGCTGCTCTTTGGCCTTGATCTTCGCCGGGGTGCGTTTGCGCGTCCGCGCCTTGCGCGCGGCCTTCTCGGGCAGTTCGATCCCCGACCGCTTGCAGAGCGCGTTGGCCGTCTCCGACAGCTGTGCGCCCAGCTTGACCCAGTGCACGACACGCTCGCCACGCAGCCGAAGTTGGTCCTCGACGCGCGGCGCTAGCGGATCGTAAAAACCTAGATTCTCGAGCACACGCCCATCTCGTGGATTGCGTCCCTCGATGGCATTTAGGCGGAAGCAGGCACGGTTCCGTCGGCCCGTGCGCTGCAGTCGAATCATTACAACCATGCGTTCTTCTCTCTCACTCGTACGCGTCAGACCGGGGCAACCGCTGGTGTCATTTGCCAACGGGGTTTCTTGCCACCTCCGGGGAAACCGCCACCTCCGGGAAACCCCTTCGGCTGGCGAAAGCCCTTGCGCGGCCCCCCGCCAAGGCCAGGCGGCAGTCCGCCGCCCTTACCCATCTTGCTGAACATCTTCTGCATCATCTTGAACCGCTTGATCAGGCCATGCACGGCCTGCAGATCATTGCCGGAACCGCGCGCAATGCGTCGGCGCCGCGGCAGGTCGATGAGGTCAGGCTTGCGACGCTCCTCGGCGGTCATCGACAAGATCATCGCCTCGAGGCGCGCGAACTGCTTGTCGTCGATATCGACATCCTTGAGCGCCTGGCCCATGCCAGGCAGCATGCCCAGCACCTTCTTCATCGGGCCGAGCTTCTTGAGCATGCTGAGCTGCTTCAAGAAATCATCGAAGGTGAAGCGGCCCTTCATCATCTTCTTGGCCGCGCGCTCCGCCTCCTTCTCGTCGACGACCTCCTGCGCGCGCTCGACCAAGCCAACGACGTCGCCCATCCCGAGGATGCGGCCAGCCATGCGGTCGGGATGGAACTCTTCGAGGTCCTCGATCTTTTCGCCGACCCCAACGAAGAGCACCGGACAGCCCGTGACGGCCTTGACACTCATCGCGGCACCGCCGCGCGAGTCGCCGTCGAGCTTGGTCAGGATGACCCCCGTGAGCGGCAAACGCGCGTGGAACTCCTTGGCGGAGTTGACGGCATCCTGGCCAAGCATGGCATCGCAGACCAGCACGACAGCGTTGGGCTTGCTGGCACGAACCACCTCCTCGAGTTCGCCCATGAGCGCATCATCGATGTGCAGGCGCCCGGCCGTGTCGAGGATCACCAAGTCGTAGCCGAGCCGGTCCGCGTGAGCGACGCCCTTCTTGCAGACCTCGGGTGGACTGCCGGTAACGCCTTCGTCGTAGACGTCGATGCCGAGCTGCTTGCCGAGCGCTTTGAGTTGGTCGACGGCCGCAGGCCGCTGTAAGTCGGCGGCAACCAGCAGCGGCTTCTTCTTCTTCCGTTTGCGGTAGTACTGCGCGAGTTTAGCACAGGTTGTCGTCTTGCCCGAACCTTGCAGGCCCGCCAACATTACGACCGTCGGCCCGCGATCGGCGTGCGGCAGCGTCACGCCCTCCGGCCCCATCAGCTCGGTCAGCTCGTCGTGGAACAGCTTGATGAACTGTTGTCCAGGATCGACCGACTTGATCAGGTCCTGGCCGACCGCCTTCTCCTTGACCCGCGCCACG
>CAYSWE010000488.1:0-3988 GCA_964434515.1 uncultured Phycisphaerales bacterium
GAAGTGTCCGTTGGCATCGGTGCGGACGCTTCCGTTGGAGCCGAGCACGAGCGTGCGGAGCAGCACGCTCGCTTCTGCTGGCGGTTGGCACTGAAGAAGAACAAGTGCGTGTGCGACGGGTTTGCCGGCGCGACTCTGGATGTGCCCGCTGATTGCCCGGTAGGGGCTGAGGCTCAAAACACACCGGTTGGGCTCGTCGACCGCCACCTCAAACTTGCGGAACGCGTCCCCGTGTCGTGGTGAACGGAAACCGATCGTCCAAGGGCCCGGCATGAGCTGAACACGCATGCTTCCGGTCTTGCCCATCTGATAGCGTGTCCCATAGGACGCGCCCGGCTTGCCAATCGTCACGACGCCGCTGGTTCGGCCTCGGGCCTGCGCACTCTGGACGCGCAGTTCGACCGTGCGCAGCTTCCGGAGGTCGATCGTCCGTTCGATTGGGACCGCCCCAGTGCCGTGCGTCAGCGGGATGGGAGTTCCGTCTCGGACCAAGGTCAGGTCGAAGCGCCCGCTGCCTTTCCGCGTTGGGCTGGGGAGTTCGAGGAACCCATCGTCGAGGACGCGGATGGGAATCCGGCGCACCGCGCCAGATCGTCCAGAAGTCACGGTCGCGTCGAGAAGCAGCGTGACGCGACGGAGTTCGCTTTGCGCGATGCCGATCAGCCTCCAACGAAGACGCCGGCCGCTCGTTAGCACGACATCGAGTTCGGGGATCTTGGGCGGCGTGCCTGTGGGCGTGAGAGTCAAGGGCCCTCGCTCGCGGCAGAGGATCTTGTGGTCGCGAGCCACCACGGTCAGGCCGATGCCCGATGGCGCGAACTGTCCTTTACGCCACGCCGCTTGGAGGATGGAGAACGTCCCGTCGGCGCGTGTTGTGTAGCGTCGCTCGACGTGGAGCTGTCCGCGCTTCGGCTGCACCAGAATCCTGGCATTGGCGATCGGCTGATCGTCGCTGTCGCGGACTCGCCCACGGACCTCGGTCGGCTTTCCGATCGCGAGCCGCTTGAGGAACAGCTTGCGTTCATAGAGCTTCTGCACGCCCGGATTCATTCGTGCCGAGTGAAAGTTGGGACTCATATACTGAGCGCTTAGAAAGCCGCCATGCTCGTCGACGAGCACGGCATAGTAGCTGTGCAACGGCAGCGGCGGCAGCCGGAGCGCCGCCTCCCGATTTGTCGGAGCGGGCTGGCTCAGGGACGCGACTACGAACCCGTCCATCGGGTTTGGGCCACGCCGTGTTCGCAGGATCGTGACCCCGGCGACTCGCGCGGGCGTAGGGGCCTTGGTTGTGGTCGTATCGACGACGAAGCGTGTGCCGAGTTTCCCGACGGCCTTGCGCCAAGCCTGCAGGTTGAGCCAGCGGACTCGGAACGCCTCGAACGGATGCAACTCGAAGCGGATTGGCAGGCCTGGGACGACTTGCGTGTGGACCGCGCTCGCCAGCCGGCCGAGCTTGCCATCGTGAGTCGCCCAGGCGCACCACATCCGGTTGTCTTCGATCCGCAGGTGCGCTCGGCCGTGCGCATCGGTCTTGGTCTGTCTCGTTTCCGTCAGCGATGGCCGGTCGCCGCCCATGAACGGCGCCGTCGCGAAGACAACCGTGGCTCCGGCAAGCGCATGCCCCTCGGGGTCGACGGCGCGCACGAGCGTGCGTCGCACGTGCACGCCTTGCTGCGCGAGCAAGATGCCCATCGGCAACATCATGCTAAGCAAGCCGAGGATCAAACGGGATCCTGGCCGGGAGCGGTGAGTTGGCATCGGTGATGGACTCCGCGTGGGGGACGATGACTATAGACGAAGCGACGGCCGTTCCCTTACAAGCGAAAACAGGTCCGTTCGCCGGTCGATTCTCTCGCCGGTTCGCTGTAAAACTTTACCGAAGCAGGCGTCGCCGATGCTCGGTGTCGCTCGCGCGGACGCGTCCCAGAGGGGAGGCGAATCCGCAAACCACCTGGTCTCGAAACCACCTAGTCTCGAAACCACCTAGTCTCGATGCGGTCCCCGACAACGGGGAGGAGTAGAGTGCATGATGCAACGTCGTGATTTTAACAAGATGCTGGTTGCCGCCGTTGGCGGTGTGATGGCGGGCGCTACATTCGGTTGCAAGCACCTCGGTGGAGGTGGCAAGACGGGTGGCGCGACGCTCCATGCTTGCAAGGGGCTCAACGATTGTCGTGGGCAAGGTGCTTGCAAGACCGACGCCAACGGTTGTGCCGGCAAGAATGCCTGCAAGGGCAAGGGCGGCTGCGCTACCGCCGCGCATCATTCCTGCAAGGGAGCCAATGCATGCAAGGCGCAGGGGGGCTGCAAGACCGGCGATCACGGTTGCGCCGGCGAGAACTCCTGCAAAGCCAAGGGCGGCTGCAACGTCCCGGTCAAGCACAAGTAGTTACGCTTCTTCGCCTGGGCCGCGCGAGCGCAAAACCCGCTCGCGCGGCAAACACAGATCATGCCGACAATCGACAACCGATGGGGTTTGCCCGACCTGGGCCTCGGGGTCGGATTTCGCACGAAGCACTTTCAGCATGTGCTCGACGAGCGTCCTGCGGTCGATTGGCTCGAGATCATCTCGGAAAACTTCATGGATACGGGCGGCAGGCCGAGCTGGGTGCTCGACCAAGCCTCGGCGCACTATCCGGTCGTCATGCATGGTGTGTCGCTTTCCATCGGTAGCACCGATCCGCTCGACTTCGAGTATCTGCGCAAGCTGGATCGGCTAGCGCAGCGCTGCCGTGCGGTCTGGATCAGCGACCATTTTTGTTGGACCGGCGTGGCTGGCAAGAATGGGCACGACCTGTTCCCGATCCCCTGCACGGAGCAGTCGTTGCGCTGGGTTGTGGATCGTGTGCGCGCGGTGCAGGATTTTCTCGGCCGTCCTCTGCTGCTCGAGAATCCGTCCAACTACATCGAGTTCCGCGAGTCGACCATTCCCGAGCCCATCTTCATCCGCCGGGTGGCGGAGCAGGCCGACTGCGCCCTGCTCTTCGATGTCAACAACGTCTATGTCACGTGTCGAAACTTCGGTCTCGACCCGATGACGTATCTGGACGAGATTCCCTATGACCGTGTCGTGCAGATCCACTTGGCCGGTCACACCGACAAGGGGACGCACTGCATCGATACGCATGACGCTCCGGTGATCGACGAAGTGTGGCAGCTGTACGCCGAGGTCATGCGTCGCGCCGGGCCGCGGGCGACGATGGTCGAATGGGACGATCACATTCCCGAGTTCGAGGTCGTGCATGCCGAGGTGCGGAAGGCTGCTGCGTTTCGCGAGACCGTGATGCAAGACGCCCGTGGCTGATTGTCGGGAACTGGATGGGATTGAGCGTTGGATGCTCGACGCGGTTTCGCACCCCGATGGCATCCCCGGTGCGCGCGCCGCGCTCGCGGGTGCGAGCCGTCCTTCGATTGAGGAGATGCTGCTGCCATCCGCGACGCTCAGCGCCGAGGAGCGCCTCGAGGTCTACTCGAATGCCTACTTCTGGCGACTCATCGATGTCCTGGCGGAAGACTTTCCGACGGTCCGGCGCACGCTTGGCGGCGACGTTTTTGCTCAGGCCTGCCGCGCGTTTCTCACCGCGCATCCGTCGCAGCACTACAGCCTGTCGCACCTTGGCGCTCCCTTCGCAGATTGGCTCGCCGGTGCGGCCTGGCTACCGAACCGTGCGTTCCTCGCCGACGTCGCGCGCATCGAGTGGGCGATCGAAGAGGTCTTTGACGCCGAGGCCGCCCAGCCGGTGGCGATCGACGCGTTGTCGGCGATCCCGGTGGATGACTTTGCGCAGAAGCGCTTCCGAGTGATTCCTGGGTTTCGACTTCTGGCGCTGGATCATCCAGCGGACGGCTACATTCAGGGTTGCCGCGAGGCCGGCGATGATGGCGATTTGCCCGATATTCCGGCGGCTACGCCGAGCTACGTCGTCGTATACCGCACTGGTTTCGTGGTGTATCGACGGTCCCTTCAACTCGCGCAGTTCGGTATCCT
>CAYSWE010000489.1:0-3985 GCA_964434515.1 uncultured Phycisphaerales bacterium
CGAGGAGGCCGCAGCGTGATCCTGCAGCGCTTTGTCGGTCGCAACGTGGGCGAGGCACTCGCGCGCGTCGAGAGCGAGCTCGGGCGGAACGCGTTGATCGTCGACACGATCGCCGAGCCAGGACACGCGACGATCCTCGCTCGCGAGGCAGCACACGTCGACAAGCAGAGCGAACCGCTGCCCCGGCGACGGCGGACGCGCGAGACCACGCCGGGTCGCGGCGCGTTCGCTGAGATCGAAGCTCGCATGCATTCGACAGGACTGTCTCAGCGAGTGATCGACGTCGTGTTCCGCGCCGTATCGGGAATCGACGCGACCATCCTCGAGCGCGGTTCGCCTGCCCTCGCGGGAGTCGTCCAACGAATCTTGGCCGGCTTACTGACCACGCATACGGCACGGCCGCGACACTTGGCTCTCGTCGGATCCACGGGTGTCGGCAAGACGACGACGCTGGCGAAGCTCGCCTCGCTCGCGTCCATCGAACACGGCGAGAGCGTGGCGATCTTGACGACGGATACGTATCGCATTGCAGCCGTGGAGCAGCTACGAGCGTTCGCGGACATGCTCGACGTTCCGTTCCGCGTGGCCTTCACACCGCAGGACTTGCGCGCCGGCCTGCGCGAGTTTTCCGACCACGATCGTGTGTTCGTCGACACCAGCGGCCGCAGCCCGCGGGACCGCAAGTCGCTGCGGGCGATGCGTGGCCTCCTGTGCTATGGCAGCATCGAAACGGCGCTCTGCCTACCGGCAGGCTGCCGGCGCCAGGACGCCGAAGACGCGGTCGCAGCGTTCGGCCCGTTCGAGCCGCGCTCCCTACTGCTCACCAAGTGGGACGAAACGCGCGTTCCCGGGGAAGTGATCGGTCTGGCGATCGAACATGGCACGCCGGTGAGCTACGTCACCGACGGACAGCGCGTTCCAGAGGACATTCGCGTCGCTCGAGCGACCGACATTGCAGCCGAAATCACCAGCGCAAAGACGACCATGGAGCCGGAATGAGCAAGACCACCGTCCAGGACCAGGCAACGACGCTGCGGAGACTCAAGACACGCAGCGCGCCGCCGGTGCTGGCAATCACAAGCGGAAAGGGCGGGGCCGGGAAGACCGTCCTGGCGGTCAACCTGGCGCTGCGCTTTGCCGCAACCGGAACGCGCACGCTCCTGATCGACCTCGATCCCGGGTTGGCAAACATCGACGTCCACATGCGACTGCATGCGAACTACACCGTCGACGACGTCCTCGCCGGACGGTGCGAACCAGAGGATGCCGTGCTCGTCGGGCCTTCAGGGCTCCTGGTCGTGCCCGGTGGCAGCGCCTTCGAAAGCGCGACTCACGCGCACGCCTCGCGCGGTGAGCCCGCGCGGCTGCTCACCCTGCTCGCCAGCATCCTCACGACGATCGACCTGGTCATCCTCGATACCGGTGCTGGCATCGGCCCGTGGGTCATCGGCGCCCTAGAACTTGCCGACCACTCCATCGTCGTGACCCAGCCCGACCCCGCCTCCGTCACGGATGCCTACGCCATAATCAAGCTCTCAAGACGACTACAACCCAACCGAACACCGGCACTCGCGATCAATCGAGTCAGGGACAAGCGCGAGGCGTTGCTTACGGCAACGCGTCTACGCAAGATCGCCGCCCGCTTCCTGTCGTGCGAACCCGAACTCCTCGGCTGGCTGCACGAGCAACCCCAGATCACCAACTCTGTGAAGAATCAGCTGCCATTCTTGCTCGACCTGCCAACCGCCCACCGCAGCGTCCTCGACCTCGGCGGTTTGCACGCCCGAATCGCCGGTCGCGTGCAACTCTAGCCCCCGCGCGTGTGCATCTCCAAGTGCGGGTTGTCGTCGAGACCAGCCTTGTCGGTAAGCGCGGTGCGCTGCTCTTGCGCCAACCGCACCTCGGCGCCGCGGTCGTTGCGGCCACACCAGATCTCACGGAGCTTGCTGGCAAGCTCCTCATCGCTGGCATCGCTGCGTAGCACGTCGCGCAGATCGAAACCAGTCGTCGCATAGAGACAGAGGAACAGGCGTCCGTCTGCCGTCAGCCGAGCGCGATCACACGTACCGCAGAACGGCCGCGTCGTCGAGGCAATGATGCCGAAACGCGTGCCACACGGCAGTTCGAAGCGGTCGGCCGGTGCCGCATCGACCCGAGGCACCTCGATGGGTTCGCCATGGCTAGCCGCAATCGAGCGCAGGATCTCCTCGCGCGGAACCACGCGATCCATGGCCCAGCGGGTCGCGCCACCAACGTCCATGTACTCGATGAAGCGCACCTCGACACCGAGCTCGCGTCCCAGCGTAAGCAGCGCCGGAAGCTCGTCGTCGTTGAAGCCACGCATGACGACGGTATTGATCTTGGTCGACGTGAACCCTGCCGCGCGCGCAGCGCGCAACCCAGCCAGGGTGCGCTCGAGATCGTCGCGTCGCGTCAGCTTCAGGAAGCGATCCCGGCGCATGGTATCCAAGCTAACCGTGATCCGCGTGAGCCCGGCAAGCTTGAGACGCTCAGCATGATCGGCCAGCAAGACACCGTTCGTCGTAAGCGCGATCTCGTCCAAGCCCTGCCGAACGAACCCCGCGACCAGCCGATCGAGGTCTCTGCGCAACAGCGGCTCCCCCCCAGTGATGCGGACAGCATCAACGCCAAGCCCCGCAAAAACCGCCGCCAGCCGCTCGATCTCTTCAAAGCTCAGCAGCGCCGCCCGCGGAAACCACTGATACTCATCCTCCGGCATACAGTACGAGCACCGGAGGTTGCAGCGATCCGTAACAGAAACACGGAGCTTACGAAGCGGACGATCCCAAAAGTCATTCACGATGGGTAGAGCTTAGGGCCCGCGCGAGAATAAGGTTCTAGTTTCGGACGAGGGATCGGCGAGTGGTTGCAGCTTGGCTGCGACCACGCTCGCTGGCGAGGCGCGCGGACGCAGGCGAGGCTGGGCCTCGTCGAGGGAGCGCAACGCTGCCAGCGGCGGCGAGACCCGGTCGAAACTGGGAAATGATTCTTGGGTGGGCCCTCTGGGCCCGCGCGAGAATAAGGTTGCAGTTTCGGACGAAGGATCGGCGAGTGGTCGCAGCTTGGCTGCGACCACGCTCGCTGGATCGGCGATTCAAGCGCGCTACAGCTCAGCCCCGGCAGTTGTCGATGACAAGGCTGTTTTCCGCATCACGAGCAGTTTGGATCGATGCATCGAGGAACCCGCAGACTTGCGAAGTCGACCGCCGCGTACGCGGCGTGCGTGAGCTTCGCCGTCGTCTACCTTCTGGCTACCTGGGTGGGTTCGACGGGGACGACAGCGCTGACGCGCGGCTCGATCGCTGCGGTCTTTGTCTATTTCCTGGGCAGGCTGCTGTTCTATCCGCTCGTCGACACCGTCCTCGCCGCAGTCGCAGACGCCGAACAAGAGCGTCAGGAGGCCGAAGAGTGAAGACTGCGTGGACCCACTGCAAGGAACCGGCACGCACTCAGGCAGAACGGGATGACCTGGTCCGCCAGTACCTCCCGCTGGTGCATCATCTCGTCGGCCGTCTGAGCGTGGCACTCCCGCGCGGGCTGGAACGTGATGACCTCTACAGCTCCGGCGTCATAGGGCTGATCCACGCCGCCCAGCACTATGACGCGACCAAGGGAGCCGCCTTCAAGACCTTCGCCTACGCGACGGTCCGGGGCGCGATCCTGGACGAGCTGCGCCGACAAGACCCGGTCCCACGTTCGGCTCGACAGCGCATTCGACAGCTCGAGGAGAGTTGGCGTGGCCTGGCCACGCAACTGGGTCGCCCACCATCGCGGGAGGAACTCGCCGCGGGGCTGGCCTGGTCACTCGAAGAGCTCGATGAGACCTTCTCGTCGATGCACACGGCTCACGTGCTGTCGCTCGACGATAGCGCCGGGCAGGAGACGACGATCGGCGAGGGCATCGCCGAGGTCGATGGCCCTCGGCCCGACGATGCCGCCGAAAGAAGCGAGTCGATCGAGCTAG
>CAYSWE010000490.1:0-3973 GCA_964434515.1 uncultured Phycisphaerales bacterium
GAGGCTCGCTCGAGCAGCGCTGGGTTCCACGTGCATCCCTTCGTTGCGCGCCTTCCCGCCGAGCGCGACCTCGTGCAGACGCTCGCGCTGCAGCAGGAGGAAATCGACTGCGCGTTGACCATCCCAATCGCCGAACTCCAGATCCGCGAGCGCTGGGATTTCCGCGACGACATCCCATTTTTCGAGTACGCAGGCCAAGTCCTCTGGGGCCTCACCGCACGCATCACCCTGGACCTGCTAGGCCGAAAAAACGTGTCAGAGTCAGTTTTTCTATCACCTCCTCTTCGCCGGGATGCGCGAACGCCAGGGCCAGCACGGGACTGTTCCGGAGAGTCGAGAAAGGAGCTTCCATGACGTCCGACCTCCGGGAGACCGTGAATGCCGCCATTGCTGGTGACGCACCAGCGTTCGATTCGCTGTTTGCGCGCAACTTGCCGCACCTGCATGCGTTCTTGCGGCTCAAAGCTGGGGGGGTCGTGACCGAGCGGGAGTCGATCAGCGACCTGGCCCAATCCGTCTGCCGGGAAGTGCTGAGCGACTTGGACAGCTTCGAGTACCGCGGCGAGCGGGAGTTCCGCAACTTCTTGCTGTTGCAAGCCACACGCAAAATCCTCAAACGCTATCGCTACCACCATCGTGAGAAGCGCGATGTCGCACGGGAGGTCTCCCAGGCGACGACGGACGAGGATGCCCGCCGGCTGATCGACTGCTATGCGACGATTCTGACTCCGAGTCGCCATGCCGCTGCGCGCGAGGAGGTGGATCGGGTCGAAGCCGCCATGCATCAGTTGCCCGACGAGCAGCGCGACGCGGTCGCGATGTCGCGCATCATGGGGCTCAGCTACGCGGAGATCGCCGCCCAGCTTGGCAAGTCGGAATCCGCGGCTCGCGGCCTGGTCGCGCGCGGGCTGGCCAAGCTGACCTCGATCCGCGCCGCGGCAACCGATTCGCACTAGAAACGCGGGCGGCTGTCGATGCCCCGGCTATTTGTGGCCCTTCTTCTTCATCTCGAAGTCCAGAAATCCTCGGGCGGGTTCGACCCGGAGTAGCTCCACGACGATCCGCTCGCCCACGTGGCGCCCGCGGTCGCCTTTGACGAGTTTGCCGTCGACCGGAGGTTCGATGACGCGGACCCAGGTGCCGCGGTCGGAGGCACCGGTGACGATGGCTTCGAACTCTTCGCCGATGCTCTCGCTGAGCAGCAGGGCACCCGCGGCCTTGAGGAGCCGGCGTTCGACCTTGGAGGCATCGTCTTCCTTGTCGGTGCAGTGCTGCGCGAGTCCACGCAGCTCGGCGCGCGAGTATGGCGCACGCTGTTTGGCGAAGATTGCCTTGAGCAACCGCTGCGTCAGCAGGTCTGGATAGCGGCGGTTGGGGGCTGTCGAGTGCGTGTAGTCGTTGACCGCCAAGCCAAAGTGGCCGACCTTATGCTTCGCGTCCGTGACGACATACTCGCCGCGCCCCATGAGCTTGATGATCGTCAACGACAGATCCGGGAAGCGCAGCGGGTCGGCGTCGCGTCGTTCGGCCAGGAACTTCCGCAGCGGACGCGAGTCCGGCTCGGGCGGCAACGTCGTGCCGAACTGCGCGGCAACCTCGACGATGCGGTGCCAGCGCTCCGGCGATCGAACGACGCGACGGATCACCGAGCTGCCGTGACGATCGAGGAAGCGCGCGGTAACGCCATTCGCTCCGATCATGAAGTTCTCGATCAGCTGCGTTGCTCGATTGGGTGCGGTTCGCTCGAGTCCGGTTACCTGATTGCCGTCGAAGACCACGTGCGGCTCGAGGCGATCGAATTCCAATGCCCCGCGGGCGAGCCGGCGCCGCTTCATCCGTTGGGCGGCTTCGTCTTGCAGCCGGAGCAACTCGAGCAGGTCCTCGCGCGCGGCGAGCTCGGGTGGTGGCTGACCCCCAAGCGCCGCGGCGACCTTGTTGTAGCTCGTTTGCGCGACGTTGCGGACGCGGGCTGGGTAGACGTCTTCGTAACGCTTGTTCCCCTGCTCATCGATCAGCATCTCGACGACGATCGCCAGCCGATCGACGTCGGCGTTGAGCGAAGTCAGATCGGTGCTCAAACGCTCGGGCAACATGGGAAACACGCGTGCCGGCGTGTAGACCGATGTCGTGTTGGCCTGCGCGAACTCGTCGGTCGGCTGGCCCTTGTGCACCAGCGAATCTACGTTGGCGACCGCGACGAAGACTCGGATCGCGCCGTCCGCGTCGCGCTCTGCGTAGGAGAGCTGATCGATGTCGCGCGAATCGTCGTTGTCGATCGACATCCACGCGAGCTCGCGCATCTCTCTAGCATCGGCGGCATCGACGTCAATCGGTCGCAGCGCAGCCACCTCTTGCTCGACTTGCCTGGGAATATCCGGATACAAGTCGCGCTCACTCATCGCCTCGCGGGCGACGTCTTCGAGCAGCGCACGATGGTTGATTGGTTCGTTCATCGACCGTGGACGATCCGGCGAGCCCTCCGACGCGGAATCGTCACTTCAGCTTTCCTTCGAAGCGCCCCGTTCAGTTGCCGAGTAGCATCTTGCCGCTCGACGACGTCGCCCAGCCAAAGCGGTTTGCCGCTGGGTCGCGCGCCCACCAGTGCATGTAGAGCCGGGCGTTGCCCGTGGTGGGCGGAATCGCAAATGGCGTCGACGCGCTACCGTCGGGCTTGATCACCGCGGGGATCACGACGAGCAGATCGTTCCAAACGAAGCACTTGGGCGCACCGAGCGGCGCCAGGTCGAAGGGCAACGCGATCGCACCAAGCTTCGTGAAACTCGCCCCGACCATGAGCACTGCGACGCCGGGTCCCTTCGCGCCCTTGAGCGTAACGTTGAGGGACTTGCCCGCTTGCGGGTAGGTCGACGCGCCGATCTCGAGCGGGCGACTCGCCGAGCTGGCGCAGCCGGTGCCAACGGCCACGAAATTCCCGTTGCCCAAGAGCAGCCCCATCTTGTTGGCAGAGCCACCGACGAGAGGCGGACGGGTCTGACTCCCCGTCCAGCGGAATCTGAAAGCACGTCGCGTCTGGGCGTCGGCCAGCGGGAAGTAAAAGTTGGCCTGGGTGTGCCGCGTCTTCCAGACGATCACCTCGAAACAAAGGTTCTTCGCCGCGCCGACACCGAGGAATCGATACGGCACCGGCAACCCGATGCCGTGCCACTTGCCAACCTCAAACCTCACGCGTAGTGGGCCGCGGTAGACGGTCGTCGGGTTGGGATTGTTCTTCTTCCAGTCGGTCGTAACGGTGGCGAGCGACGTCCGGCCCATGCGGATCTCGATATCGTCATAGATGATCTCGAAGTCCTTGGATCGCCCGGCGACGAACACGTCCTGGATCAGACTTGCGCGACCGAGCTTGGAGCCGGGAACGATCGTCTGGTAGCGGATGCCGTTGCTGCCCCAGGGAAAGGCATTGCCGAGCCCCTGATTGGCCATGTTGTCCGGGTGCCAGGCAATCTTCTGCTGGCCAGAGAGGGCGGTACTCGACAGAACGAGGGCGAACGTAGCGAGGGCAAGACGCATCGAGAGACTCCTATGGAAAATGAGACAGGACCGCGAAGACGGGAACAGTCTATCAGATGAGGCAACCTCCATCAGCGCGGACGCAGTCGACCGCCGTGGCGCCCAACCTACAACCTCTCGGAGGACCTCTCCGCGTCCGACGATTCCGCCGCGCTCGCGGCGATCGCGATGCGCTTGATCTCCTTCAGATCCAGCTTGCCAGTCCCCAGGAGCGGAAGAGTATCGACACGCACGAAGTCGTCGCGCTTGGGGAGGTAGAGATTGGGAAGCCCGTTGCTGCTCGCGGCCTCGAGCACCTTGGCAATGCGCTCGTCGGCGAGCGTATGCACGACCGCAAGGCGCTCACCCTTGCGTTCGTCCGGCACCGCGGTGACAGCGAAGACCTGCTGTGTCTCGCCCGCAGCTTCCTGTAGCGCAGCCTCGACCCTACCGTGCGGAACCATCT
>CAYSWE010000491.1:0-3963 GCA_964434515.1 uncultured Phycisphaerales bacterium
CGGACGGCAGGCACGCGGTCGAGAGCTGGCGCGGCGTATGCGCCAGGTGAGCGCCCGTGCCGAGCGGGCCACACGACTCGCCCGCCGTCGTAAACAGAAGGCGGTGAGCCATCCGCTGGTCGGCGTGGTCCAAGGCGCCCTGCGCATGGGACTCGCGCAGGCACGGCGAGAGATCCGGGCCGACGCGGACCTTCGCAAACTCGGACTCACTGACGATCTCGTGAACCTGGTCGACGGGTTTGTCGCTGGCAAGGGGCTCGATCTCGAAGGATTCGTCGGCAAAGCCATGGACGCCGGTCTGCGCGTGGCACGACACGAGATCCGCTCGGATGAGACCCTGCGCCAACTTGGAATCGCCCGGGACCTGGAGGGACTCGTCGCGTCGGTGCTCGATAGCAAGAGTGACGTTGGCCGCGGCTTGCAGCGTTTGCTCGGCAAAGTGACCCGCGAGGGGCTCGGCGCCACGGACGACGACGCGGACCGAGACGACGACGACGCGGTGCTACGCAAGCTGCGCACCAAGAGGCGCAAGCTCAAGTAGCAGGGCGCCGCGAGAGGACGCCGAGTGGTAGACTCGAGCCGATGCCCGCGATGTTCGTGCGGGCGGTCTTTCGGAGTCCTACATGGCCAAGTCGTTCCTCGTTTCGCTCCTCTTGGTCACCGTGCTCTCGAGCCCGGGACTTCGCTCGGCAAGCTGAAGGTCCGCTTGGTCGACGACCGACACATGGCCGACGCCTTCGAGCGCCAGATGGCCGCCGTGATGCACGGCACCGCCCGCGGCGAGGATCCCGATAGGGTCGCGCGTGCGCGGCGAACCAACGCCAAGGCTCTTGCACGGATGGTGTTCGCCAAGTTCGAGCCCGCAACGTTCGAGGTCCTGGTGTCCGCCGCGGTCTTCCGCCGTCTTGCCAGGGGCTTGAAAAAAACCGAGCTCGATGCGGCCGAGTGCTATCGCGCGGTGCTCGTGCACGAGTGTGTGCACGCCGCAGATCAGCTCCGTTACGACTTCTGGACGACGTTGCGGAACCGTGCGACGGCGGACGAACTCCAAGCGTTTACCGCCGTGATCGAGGGACACGCGCAGCTCGTCGCGACAGAAATCTGCGCGCAGGAGGGTTGGACCAAGGGCCTGCAGACCTACACGGGCGTCATCGGACGCGTTGCTCCCGGACTGGGCGAGGCCGCACGTCTGCTCGCACGGGCGGGTCTTCGGCAAACCGCCGTCGAGTTTCGCGCTGATCACGCATCCGGCGTGGTATCTCGACCCATCGCTGCGGCCGAAGAACGTGTACGAGTTGGCGAAGCCTGTGCAGGACTTCGTGAACTCGTTTGCCAAGGATGCATGGCGTGGTCGAACATGCAGGCTCGAACGCCCTCAGTTCGAAGCGGCGTTTGCGCTGCTGCCAAAGGTGGACGTCGCGCGCCTGCTCGGCGATTTGCGCAACAACCGAGTCGGTGTCGTTGTTGACCGAAAGAACCCACGGGCACGCATGGTTGTCTGCAGCCTGTTCGAGTTTTCATCGCCAGCGAGCGCGCAGGATTACGTGGCAGCGGGAGAGCGGCTGATTCACATCAAGAAGGCGAAGATGACCACCGGGGCCGTTCGTTTTCGCGATGCGAAGTTCACGCCAATCGTGCGTGAGCACTGGAGCGGCGTGCTGGTCGAGGAGCTCCTCCAGGTCGGGATCTTCCGTGTGCACGTGACCGCTGTTCTCGGTGCGCGCGGGGCGGTCGGCTGCGAGCTGCTGTATTCCGGCGAGAAGATCACGACGACAGCGGCAATCGCCAAGGCCGAGGCCCTGCTTCGGAGCGCCGTCCGCCACTAGCTCCGCGGCTGCAGAGGGCGTCAAGCTCTGTCGTGGCACGACAAGGGCTCGCAGCGCCGGCGCTTGCCAACAGCAGCGATCAGTACGGGGAGTCGAGCATCTGCCAGATGATCTCTTCGACGTCCTTTTCGACCTTGCCGGTCAGCCGGTCGACCTTGTCGCCTTTGCCGGCGATGTAGGCGACGATGTCATCGAGGTCCGCGTCGGTGACCTTGCTGTAGAACACGCGGTCCGGCCACACGGTCACATTGATCCCACACTCACAGCCGCCGAAGCACGGGTATTTGCGCACCCGGATCTTCTCGCCCGTCGGATCGATCTCCGCGAGCTTGGCCTTGAGTTTTTCGTAGAGATCGACGCTGCCTTTCTCGCTGCAGTCGCCGCCCTCGCACACGTAGACGAGTCGGTCTCCCATTCGCTTGTTTCCGCCCGGGCTGTTCTTCGGTCTTAGTGGAACTTGACGTACTCGAAGTCGAGCGGCTGCTCGTTGACGCCGACGTGGTGTGGTGCGATCCAGTTCGCGTATTTCCCGGGCTCGCGCACGGCGATCATGCAGGACTTGACGTAGTCCCTGTCGGCCGCGGTCGGCAGCCACGTGTCCTTCTGTTGGCTCCACTCCTGTTCGGTGATCAGGTTGCCCTGCGGGTCGAAACTGTAGTCGGCGTAGACGCCCTGGTGGCGATTGAACCGACGGTGTGGGAGATGGATGCGGGCATCGACTTCGAGGCGCTTGAGGTCGCGATTCCAGCGGTCGGTGATGCGTGAGCAGTCGGCGATGTAGGCATCCAGCAAGAGCGCGTTCATCGCGCGCCGCAACGGGACATCGGTCTCGACCAGTTTGTCACCGTCGGGAACCTCGAGCTTGTAGTTCACGCCGAGGGCCTTCGGATCCTTGTAGATGCCATCGCCTTCGCGGTAGCGGCCCTTGAGGCCCGACGCGAACGACTCGGCCGCGTTGGTTGAGTTCTCGCCGCCGAACAGGTCCATGCTCGCCGAGAACCAGAAGTTGACGTACTTCTGCACGAGTTCGATCGGCAACGCGCCGACGCTCTTGGGATCGGTGCCTTCGCGCATCAGCTCGGCAGCGCGGTGGATGATCCGGCCGATCCCGTTCTCCCCGGTCTGCATGTGGTAGGCCTCTTCGGTCAGCATGAACTGGGTCGAACGCGCCAGCGGGTCGAAGCTCGATTCGGCCAGCGCCGCAAGCTGATACTTGCCGTCGCGATCGGTGAACGCCGTGAAGCAGAAGAAGTCCAGCCAGGTTTCGATTGGTTGGTTGAAGGCTTCGAGAATGCGCGGCTTATCGGCATTGCCGCTGCGACGCTCGAGCAACCCCTCGGCCTCGTCACGACCATCGGCACCGAAGAACGTGTGCAGCAGATATACCATGGCCCACAGGTGGCGGCCCTCTTCGACGTTGACCTGAAACAGGCTGCGCATGTCCATGAGCGACGGCGCGGTGTGACCGAGCAGGCGTTGCTGCTCGACCGACGCGGGCTCGGTATCGCCCTGCGTGACGATCAAGCGCCGCAGGCGGTTGCGCATCTCGCCCGGCACTTCGTTCCAGATCGGCGCGCCGATGTTGTCACCAAAGTGGATGGTTCGCTCGACCGGTTCCGCCAAGAAAATCCCCCAGCGGTAGTCCGGCATCTTGATGTAGTCGAAGTGCGCCCAGCCGCCCTTGCCGACACCGACCGCCGTGCGCAGGTAGATCTGGTCCGCGTTGAAGTCGGACGGTCCCATCTCGCGCCACCAGTCCTGAAACTTCGGCTGCCACTTTTCGAGTGCGCGCAGCAGTCGCTTGTCTTCTTTCAGGTTGACGTTGTTGGGGATCTTGGCATCGAGGTCGATGGTACTCATTAGGTCCTTCTCCAATCGAAGGTGGCTTGTTCCGGTTGGCCGTAACGCACGAGGGCGCCGGTTTCGCCGGTCGCGTTGGGTCGCGTGAAAATCCAGTTCTGCCAGGCACTGAGCCGGCCGAAGATCTTCGAATCACAGGTCTCCGTGCCGCCGAAGCGCAGGGAAGCCTCCATGCCGGTCAGTGCGTCGGGCGAAAGCGATGCG
Organism: uncultured Phycisphaerales bacterium; assembly: GCA_964434515.1. Lineage (GTDB taxonomy): Bacteria > Planctomycetota > UBA1135 > UBA1135 > CAYSWE01. Next base: position 3,891 of record CAYSWE010000491.1, read on the forward strand.
CGCTCCTCGACCGCGATACGGACTTCGTCGTCCCAATCGATGTCGTCGGCGAGCACCGTGACGAGCCCTTGCG
>CAYSWE010000492.1:0-3960 GCA_964434515.1 uncultured Phycisphaerales bacterium
CGCGCTGAACCACGCGAGCATCATCGACGGCGTGCGGCTGTGCAAGGCGCAGCGCTATCGCTATCCCAACAGTGACATGGCGGCCCTCGAGAGCCTGCTCAGGGAAACCCAGGGCGCCCGCACACGGATGATCGCGACCGACGGCGTATTCTCGATGGACGGTTACGTCGCGCAGCTCGACAAGATCTGTGATCTGGCCGAGAAGCACGACGCACTGGTCATGGTGGACGACTCACACGCGACCGGCTTCTTTGGCCCGACCGGCCGCGGTAGCGTCGAGCACTGCGGCGTCATGGGACGCGTGGACATCATCACGTCGACGCTTGGTAAAGCGCTCGGTGGAGCGTCGGGTGGGTTCACGACCGGCCGCAAGGAGATCATCGAAATGCTCCGCCAACGCTCACGGCCGTATCTGTTCAGCAACACGCTCGCGCCAGCGCTGGCCAAGGCGGGAATCGCCTGCCTGGATATGCTCAGCGCAACGACCGAGCTGCGCGATCGACTCGAAGCCAACACGCAGTGGTTCCGCGGCGCCCTCACTGAGGCCGGATTCGAGATCAAGCAGGGCGTGCACCCGATTGTCCCGATCATGCTCGGCGACGCGCGCCTGGCGCAGGAGATGGCGAGCAAGATGCTCGACGAAGGCATCTACGTCATCGGCTTCTCGTTCCCTGTGGTGCCACAAGGAGAGGCGCGCATCCGCGTCCAGGTCAGCGCTGCGCATTCCCAGGAACAACTCGAACGTGCGGTTGCCGCGTTCAAGAAGGTCGGCCGCAGTCTCGGGGTCGTCCGCTAGTCGATCGCGAACGCGTCTTTGGATAGCTCGCGGACGCAGTACAGACACAACTGACGGCCGTGCTCTTAGTTCAAAGAAACATTCCCGACAGAGATCCTCACCGGGACTTGTGACCTACCCCCGCTTCGATGACGATACTAGGGACAAATCGGGCGCCCGACGCGGGCAAGCCCATACCCAGAACGAACAGGAGCAAACGGCATATGTGGAAACACCTGCTATATGCATGCGCGACCGCAGCGGCGCTCGCGATCATGGGCGCCCCGGCGGGCGCCGCACCGCAGTGATGAGGCGGTGCTTCTGCCGCTCCCTCTAGCGGGGGTGGTGGAGCCGGCGCCGGTGGCGCCGGAGGCGGAACAGGACCTGGAGGCGGTGGTGCGCGAGGCGGCGGTGGCGCGCGAGGTGGCGGCATTGCCGTCAACTTCGAGCGTTCCCGCGAAAGCAAGAAGCGCATGAAGATCCGTTGGGATCATCCGACACCACTGAGTGAGGAAGCACTCGACTTCGAGAGCGCGCTCAAGGAGATCCGCGGTAACGATCCGCGGCCCATGATCGTGCTTCGCGACTGCGACCTCTGCAAGGGCAAGGACGACGCGCTACTCAGCAAGACGCTCAACAACGAGAAGACCTTGCTCTACACGCAGGGGTTCCACTGCTTGCGTTTGGATCGACGCGTCATCGAGAAGAGCCATCCGTGGCATGCGCTGTTCGCTGCCGAGCGGCCACCGCACTTGTTCTTTTCGACATGGGACGGCACGAACGTCATCCCCTTGCCTGGCACCCAGTCGCAAAAGCACCTGTGGAACGTCATGGCCAACGTGCTCAAGACCGACTACAAGCGCGACGCGAAGATCGCGGTCAAGAACTGGCTGCGCGTGCTCGACAAGTTCGATTCGATCGAGTCTCGCAAGGCCGAGCTCGAACGACAGCGTGACGAGTACGAGGCCAAGGGCAAACCCCAACGTGCCGCACGTGCAGAGAAAGATCTGCACAAGCTCGCGAAGGAACTGGACAAGTCGCTGGCAATGGAGCGCAAGTTGATGGACCTCGTCCTGAGACACGCGCCCAAGGCCAAGACGCTCGCCGACTTCGACGGCGAAGCCGCAGGTGAAGTCCGTGCCGGCACCGGCAGCGGCCTCCTGAAGCGCATCCGCCAAGACGCGAAGAAGGGCGAAAAGGGCGACAACTGAGTTCGCGCGCCTGGGACCGATCCGGTGGCTCGGACGCCTAGCGGCCATATGGATCGGTCCCGGCGATGCGCACACTGCGGAATCGTTCCGGAGCTGTGCGCGTGCGACCTACTGCCGCGGATCCATCTCGCATTCGACCTGGTCGTGGTCCAGCACTGCGCAGAGCTGACGCGCGGCACCAACACCGGCCGCCTGCTCGATACGATCGTGCCCGCGGCACGGCTTCTGTCCTTCGGCAGGCCCGGACGACCGTTCGACAGCTCTTCGCTGGTTCGAGCCGATCGCGCACCCATCGTGCTGTTTCCGCGCGGCGGCGAGGTGCTCACAAGGCAGCACCTCGAGGCCACGAACGGCCGCCGCGCGGAGTTGATTCTTCTGGACGGGTCGTGGAAGCAGGCACGCCGCATGGCGCGGCGCGTCCCGGGAATCGACCAGTTCCGCTTCGTCGGCCTGCCCGACGGACCTCCATCCAGCTGGCGCCTCCGGCGGCCGACCGAAGCGCACATGCTCTGCACGCTCGAAGCCGCCAGCCGGGCCACCACCGTCGCGGGTGATGAGGACAGCGCTCGACGAATGCTCGACGCGTTGCATCTCGTGGAAGCGCGCAGCCTCTACCTCCGCGGAGAGATCGACAGGAGCACGATGCAGCGCCGCAGCGACGCATTGCGCGTCTTTCGGGACCAGGCCAAACGGGGCATGCGGACATAGCTGAGACACACACTCGGGCTCCGAATCTGCCACAATGCGTCCATGGAATGTCGCAAGCTCGTACTCCAGGCCCTCGTGGCGTCGCTGGGCCTGACCGCGATCGGCCACGGGCAGGTGTCGATCGCGGGCAACTCGATTCGCAGCCACTTCAGCCGGCGCCGCCTCGTCATCCAATGGAACTATCCCCAGGGTGGCCTGGAGCCGCTCGACGCGCCCGCCGCACTGCGCGAGATGCACAAGGCCGACCCCCGCCCCCTGCTGATCGTCCGTGACTCGAACGAGTTCGAAAACAGCGACGAAGCGCTGTTCGGAGGACAGAAGGACAGCGAGTTACTGATCCTGCTGACGTATTGGTTCAAGTGCATCAAGGTGGACCGGCGCGTCGTGACCAACACCTCGCATCCGTTCCATGCACTCTTCGCTGGCGAGCATCCCCCCTACCTGCTGCTCGTAAGCGGCGATGACAAGACTCGCATCGCACTGGGCGCGCGCCTTGCGCAGTCCAAGGTCACGGCGAATCTCGTCGGCCTCCTCAACGCGGAGTACACCAAGGACACGCTCGCGGTCGCAAAGACATGGCTCCGCTTGCTCGGCGAATACGACCGGCTGGAACAAGCCGCGGGGGTTCTCAACGACGGCCTGATTCGTCAAATCCGCAAGAAGAGCCGCGCCGGAATCAGCAGGGCCCGGGCCAAGCTCAGGGCGCTTGAGACACATCGCCAACGGCTGCTTGCTCGCGAGAAACGACTGGTTGACCTGCGGCTACGCCGTGCCCCGCACAAGAAGACGGTCGCCGACTTCGATGAGGAGGCAGCGCAGATGGTTCGCGCAGACAAGGGGAGGAGCCTGCTCGAAGCGGTTCGCAAAAAGAAGGCCAAGAAGCCTGGGCCAGACAAGACCGGAAAGGGCGACGGCCATCGTAAATGACGAGCCCTTAGCCCCACGCAGACCAGAGCAACACCACCCCCAGCCCGATGCGGTAGACCACGAACGGTAGCATCCCGATGCGCTCGAGCATCTCCAGGAAGAACCGGATGCAGAGATACGCGCTGACCGCCGAGACGACGGCGCCGATCCCCATCATGCCCATGTCGACATAGGTGCGGCCGTCCAGATCGGTGACCTCGACCCCCTTGGCGCGGGCGTAATAGGCTGGCCAGTTGTCGGGCAGGAACAGCTCGGGCCGTTTGGACAAAAGCTGCACGCCGCCGGGGATCAGCCGTTTGGCCTTGGTATAAAGCTCCTGGCCCTTCATGGCTGAACAGA
>CAYSWE010000493.1:0-3956 GCA_964434515.1 uncultured Phycisphaerales bacterium
ATGTTGCCGTTGCCATCATAGAGATACTGCGTCGCTGCCCCGTTCGTCGTGACCGCCGCGTAGCGATTGCTGCCGGCTTCCTTCGTGAACGTCCGGCTCGTCACCAGGTTACCCGGATTCTCGACGAGAGTGTGCGTCTGCCAGTTCTGGGCGCGGTCCAGCTGCCAGGCCTCGTGGCGACGAAAGGTCGCACCGGCGAAGCTGCCGAGCGTGTATTCCGCATCCGAAACCCCATGCTTGGCCTCGAGCAACCGGTCGAAGCCGTCGAGCTGGTACCAGTCCCATTCGCCACCAAACGTCGTCCCCGTTGCATGCTCGTAGTGCGTCGCCAGCAGATTGCCAGCCACGTCGCGCGTGAGGCTCTGGTGCCAGATAGACTGGCTCGGCGTCCAGTTGGCGCCGCTGCCGAGATCGTGCGTCAGGCCGGTGAGATAGCCACCTGTATCGTACGTCCAACGACTGTCGACGGCGGTGGTCTGGGAGTTCTGCGTAAACAGCCTGCGCCACGAGACGGTGCTGCCTTCGTAACCATACTGCGCGTGGTCCGCAAACACCTGCGAGCCCGGGGTCTTGAGCCGCATCTTGTGCAGCGCGCCGCGGCCATCCGGCGTGAACTCGAGCTCGAACGTGCTCGGCAGCGTAAGCTGGGTGCGGAACGACGGGTCACTGCCGTAGCCAGACGCTAGCGTCTTGTTCCCGAGGCCATCGAAGTAGGCGAACCCCTCGGTCAGCTTGCGGTTCAGGTGATCGAATGACGCCGTCGCATCCACGAGGGTCGACGTGCTCGAGGCGCCGTGCAGGAAGATCCAGTTCGTCTTGCCCGACGTCTGCCGGTCCAAGTCGTCGTAGTTCCAGGTTTCCCACGTGGTCATGCTCGACAAGCCGCCTAGGCCGGAGTCGAGTCGCCGCTTCTCGAGCAGCTTGTCCTGCGGCCGGTAATCGAGCCGCACGATGCTGCCGTTGCCGTCGACCCACGACAGCATTCGGCCAGCGTCGTCATAGCTGTAGATCCAGCGGTGATGGCTCTGCCCCGAGACGTAGCCCGGGATCCGCCGCTCGACCACGCGGCGGTTCGCGTCATAGAGATAAACCGTCGCCTGCCCCAGGTGATCGGTGCGGGTCACCATGCGACTCACGTCATCGTAGGCGCGATCCAAGACGACGTCGTCGCTGCCGCTCGCTGCACCATTGCGCGGCCGAATCCGTTCGCGCACGACGCGGTGCATGGCGTCGTGCTCGGTCAACGTCTCGACCTGCCCGGCGTTGCCATCGCTCCACTGCTGAGTCCAGACTCGGTTACCCAGCGAATCGAAGTCGCTCCCGCGCCACGAATGCGTGTTGCCTCCGGCATCCTTGCGAGTGATCTTGGTGCGCCGGGCGAGACCGTCATAGGAAAACACGGCCCGGCGCATGACATCGGTCACACTGCCCGGCACCTCGCGCCGCGCGACGCTTTGCCGCTCCTGCATGAGCCCGGCGCTGTTCCAGGTCGCTAGGACGCGATTGCGCGTGGCCGTCGTCGACCCCAGTGTGTCCTCGGTGCGCACGACGCGACCAAGATCGTCATAGAAGCGATACTGACCGCGCCCAGGGTTGACCAAGACGCTCGAACGCTGGGTCGTGCTCGAACCATTGTAGGCCGTGGTAACCGTTCGCGAACCGGTTCCACCAGGCTTGTCCGTGGTCGTAGAGATCAAACGAAACTGCCCGTCATAGCCATAAGTCGTCCGCACGAGCGACGTGGCATTCTCGAACGTCTCCTGACGCACGAGCAGGTCCTCGAGCCCGGTCGTGGTGCGTAGCTCCACTTTCGAATGCGCTGACCACCAACCGTCGGTGAGCGCCGCTCACTGTGCCGACCGAAGCCATCGTACAACCAGGTCGTGACCAGGCCGGTGGGATCGATACGCTTGGTGACGCGCCCGTCGGCGTCGTAGTCCGACGCCACGATTGCGAAGTGATCCTGCCCTTGGATGGTGTCGAGCTTGGTCTTCTCCTGATACAGCATGTCTTGGTCATCATAGACGAGCACGGTCTTGTGCCCTCCCGTCCGCGCTCGCTCGGTCGGACGCCGCGCCAGATCATACTGTCGTGTCGTCACCACGAACGACGACGCCGTCCCGGTGAGCGCGCCGCTCTCACGCGCGCTGCGCACCAGATCGCCGAGCCGATCGTAGACTCGCTCCTCAACCAGCAGCATGCCGCTCGAGCCGGCGAGCGGATAGGAGTTGCCATTCTTGTCCAACGCCAGACGGCGAACACGGGCGACGCGCCCCCATTCGTCGCGTTCGAACTTCGTTACGGGATCATAGCCCGGCGTGGTGGCGTTCGGAATGCGCTCGGTCGTGACCTGGGTTACGGCGCCAAAGTTGTCGCGCACATAGAGACTAGCGACGCCCGAAGGAGCGGTCCGACGCCGCAGAAAGCCTAAGGTTTCGTAGTCGAGGATCGTCACGAGTGAACTCGCGGACTGCGCAGTGCTGGTGTTGAGGATCGAGGTCGGCAGACCATAGCCGGGGTTGCTGGTCGAGGTCTCATAGGCGACGACCGTCTTGGACCGCACCTGCCCCGATTGCCCCTCGGCTGTGAAGCTCGGCCCTTGGATCGATTCCAGCCGGCGGTAGACGTCCTCGTCGACGATGCGATAGGTCGTCGAACCCTGCTTGACACTCGTCGACATTCCACTCGATGCGGACGAGTGCACGAGGACCGTGACCTTGCCGAACGGGTCGGTCACCCGCTTGAGACGAGAAGCCCAGCGTGCATCCGCGTCCCAGTCCTCGTACGCATACTTCCAGAGCCGCGCCTGACTTGCCGTCGACGTGACCTTGACCTCGGTCATGAGCCCGCGCGCCAGGTCGTATTGCCAGTCCACGCGGATCCCTGAGGGTAACGTCAGCGACTCGGGGCGACCGCACGCACATGGCGACCAGGTGAGCGACCACGCGAGCGACGCGTGCGCGCCCGAACCCTGCCTGGGCCCCCCACTGCCTCCGCCCCGAGTGCGACGCTCGAGCCGACCGATGACCCAGAGGCTTGGCGACGCACTCCCCGCGAGTTTGTGGGTGGTGAACACGGTCTGGATTCCCAGCGGATCGGTCCAGGTAACCTGGTCGCCTGCGTAGGAGAACGTGTGCTCGCGCGCGGCGAGCCCGAGTTCGCGCTCCTTGGCGACGCGCCAGGTCGCGCCCGAACTCATGTAGTCGATCGCCAGCAACGTGTAGGTCGTGCTGGAATCGATCTGCCGATCGATTCGGATGACGCGGTTCGCCGAGTCCCAAGCGAACTTCGTGGAGTTGCGCGTCGCGCTCCGCCACTCGTTGGCCTGATACTGCTGATCCTGGTCGAGATCGAACCAAAAGTCGCGCGCCGGCCGCTGGACGGCGCTCAGTCGCCCCTGCCCGTCGTAGCTCAGGTTGGTCACGAACGGCGCCCAGTTGCCTGGGACGTGGTCCCGCTCCGGCTTGACCGCACTTACGCGCCAGACGTTGGTCGCGACCTGCGTCCAGCCAAACCGAATGACGACGTCGCGTGTTGCGTGGATGGCGAGGAGCGTGTACTTGGGCGGCGCATTCGGATCCTGCGACGTGGGCCCCGTGCCCTCGTACTCATAGACGACCTGCAGCGGCCACGCGGCCGGAACGTTTTCAGGGTCCGGAGCCCAGACGACCTTATCGATGAAGCGGTCCGTCCCACCGAGCGTGCGATAGTAGATGCGCGTGCGGTCTGGAAGCTCACGATACCAAACACCGTTGTCATGGACGATGCGATCGCCGCGGCCCGACGGCCCATAGACGACGGGAAACTGCTGCGTATTGGCCGGCTCCGCATAGACATAGGTCCGCCCGACGTGATCGACGCGCTCAACGTCACCGGTCGAAAGTATGCGGATCCGGTCCCCCCAGAACGCCCGAAAGCCCGGACCGAACGGCTGGATGTTCGCGACGCCGGACTCG
>CAYSWE010000494.1:0-3955 GCA_964434515.1 uncultured Phycisphaerales bacterium
CGGCGCTCCGAAGCCAAGGAATACAAGAAGCGTGCCCAGACGATCCAGGGAATCGCGAACTCGCGTGTGCTGTGGACGCGTCTGATGGACCTATTCATTGACATTGTGAACAACGAAGGAAATGTCGAGCGACACAATGTGTGGTTCAAAGACATCGCGGTCAGTGATGGTGGCGGCAAGAAGGGGCCAACCTGGAGTCTGACGGCGTTCAGTCAGTCCAAGAGCTTTACCAAGCAGGCCAACTTTCTCGACGACGTCAGCAACCATCCCGAGTTCTTCAAGGACTTTCAGTCGATCAACCCACCCGGTGGTCGCGTGGTCAAGAACGAACACAAGCATCCACCCTACGCGGTTAGCTTCAAGCTCGACATGCTGATGAAGCCCGCGAAGAAGTGGAAGCGGAACCAACCAGCCAAGAAGAAGCGCTAGGGGGCCTCCGATGGGACAGATGACCGAAAAGCAGATTATGCTCACCATCGGTATCTCCGGCGTCCTGCTATCTGCGGCGGCCTTCGGAGGTGTCTATTGGACGAATGGGTGGATCGAAGAAGAGAACGTCCGTATCAAGACGCTCGACAAAAAGATCGCCGATGCCGAGAAGAAAAAAGCACGCATTCCCAAGGATGAGAATGACGTCGTGATTCTTCGCGAGAACGTCGCGGAATACGTCAAGATCCTGCCAGAACGTACGGAACTCACAAACTTCACGCGCACTGTGAACTCGTTCACGCAGAACTCTGGTGTCGCCGTGACGTCGCTCCAGCCCGCCAATCGTCGCGGTGGCAAGAAGAGTGCGTTTCGGCAGTATCAGTACAACTTGAGCTTTACTGGATCGCTCTGGCAGTTCATGAAGTTCATGAACATGTTCGAGTCGTACAACCGTTTCGTGAAGATCACGAATTTCAGGCTCGTGGCCGGCAAGGTCTTGGACGAGGCGCCTGAGAACGTCATCCATACGTTCTCGATGTCGGTCGTGACCTACACGTACAACAAGGCTGCCGGAAAGAAGCCGGTTACGATTCCCAACTACAACGCCAAACGGGACCGGCTCCGCGAAGAGATCTATCGCGCACGGCAGGCAATTCGGATCGAGAAGTATGCGTTCCGCGGGCAGCGTGCTCGACGCGACGTATGGGTCGATCCTCGTGTGGATCCACGCGAAGTGCTAAACGACGGGATCCCGCTGCAGGAGCAGCTGGCGCGAATCGAGAAACTCCAGGCCGAGCTCGAGTCCATCCGCGACAAGCACGCGCAGTCGCTCAAGACGAGCGTGCTGCTGGTGCGCTTCGAGATGGCGAGAGACGTGCAGAAGCGCTTGACAAAGCTCGGCGAAGCCATCGAGGAGACCGAGGCGCGCTCCACCATCCGCTACCGGCCTTACGTCTTGAAGTTCCAGCGCGAGATTCGCGAGCCGTATGAGGCGCTCAGCAAGAAGATCTTCAAGGAGAAGGGTAAGCAAGGTCCCGTTGGCATCCCGCTGAGTGAGCTGACGGCGATTCGGAAGTTCATGGAGGATGCCCTGATCGAGGGGCGTCTGGCGGATGCCGTGGACCGGTTCGAGCTTGTCCGGGAGAAGCTTTCGTTTCCACCTGGTGACGAACGTTCCACGGTGGCCAAACGGCTCCAGGACCTCTATCGGAAGGCTAAGATTGCCCAGGACTTTTCACACCTCGATCTCAAGCTCAGCGGAATCATCCTCATTGATGCCGGGCTCTCGACCGCGATTATCAATGGCAAGACCTACACCGAGGGCGATGCGCTCGGCGACAGCCTGTTTCTGAAAGAGATCGGCGCGGAGTACACCGAGTTCCTGTACCGAGGCGTCGTGCTGCGCAAGAAGCGCTGACGCTCGCCAGGAAAGCGTCGGGTTTCGGAATGGGAGGCGGGTGCCGGCAATGCCGGTGTCCGCCTCCTTGCATTGGCACAGCAGGTGTCAAGCCCTTTACGGACATCGGCGAAATCTTGCTCAAGTCGATCCGTGAGACCTGCCGAATGAAGCTCTCGTGAGATCCATGCGCCCCCCGCGCATTCGACTCACGCCCCGCGAGAACACCCTCGAGGACTGGAGACACGGATGGCCTCAATTACGGTTCGCTTTGCCCTTTCGATGCTCGCGGCAGGATGTGCCGTCGCACCCGCGTTGAGCCAGGGCGATCGGGCGTCGCGGGAGCTAGGCGACCCGCGCGCGATTATCAAGAGCCTTGATCTGCGTGATCGTCCTCTCAAGGACGTCGTGGAGTACCTGCGCGAGAAGTCAGGCATCAACATCATCATGGATGATGGCATTGATGCGCCTGTGACGTTGGAGAATCTCAAGGACATGCATTGGCGGCAGGTCTTGGACCTCGCGGCTGAGCGTGCGGGTTGCGTCGTAGTCGAGCGCGGCCCCAACCTGATCAAGATCGAGAAGCCGCCGCGCGTGCGTTTCGCGTTCGACAAGGCTGACATCACGAAGGTCATCGATGCGATCTCGAAGATCTCGGGTGCGAACATCATCACCGCACCGGAAGTCACCGGGACGATCACGTTGCGCCTCAAGCACGTCCCGTGGCGCGACGCGCTCAACCAAGTCGTCAAGACGCTGGGCTTCACCGTCGTCGAGGAAGACCGGGGCATCCTGCGGGTTGTTTCGCCGGCGACGCTCGTCGACCAGCTTGTGAGCGAGACCTTCCAGCTTCGGTATGTTCGTCCTGAGAGCACGTTCATTCCCAAGATTGCCTCGCAGTACGTGGAAGGCCGGATCTATCGCCCGACCGGCGATCCGTCGAAAACGTTCACGCTTGTGGCCGCACTGTCGCGCATGCTGTCCGGCGCGGGCAAGCTCGAATACATGGCGAAGCAGAACATCATCTTCGTCAAGGACACCAAGCCGATCATCGAAGAGGTTCGTCGTACGATCGCGCGGATCGATGTGGAGCCGAAGCAAGTGTTCGTCGACGTCAAGTTCGTCACGACGAAGAACACGGATCTCCTGGACTATGGCGTCAGCATCGGCGACACGGGGCTGGCCGCCTCCATGGGGTTGGGCCAGATTCCGGTTCGCACACCATTCAATCTAGGCGCTGGTGGTTTCGATGATAGTCTGATCGTCAACGACCGAGGCATTGGTCCCTTCGCGGACAGCTCGCTCAACGCCAGCGCGAGGACTGTGATTCCCGACACCATCTTTGGTGCGCTCAACCTGACGCAGGTCACAGCGACGCTGAAGCTTCTCAAGAAGGACGAGACCTCCGAGATCGTGCAGGCGCCGAAGATCATCGCGCTCGACCATCAGGAAGCGACGATCTTCGTTGGCGATACCGTCCGCTATGCTCAGGCGCGTGCGGAGTCGGGTCAGTCAGGTGGCCTGCAGCTCGTCGTCGAGGAGGCGCCGAACTCGCCAGTGCAGACCGGCTTCCAGCTTCTGATCGTGCCGCACATCATTCCTGGCACGGACAAGGTCATGATGGAAGTGATCCCCGAGTCGGAGGCGCTCTCGGGCAGCGGAGGTCCGCCGCTCGCGCCCCCAGGCTTCGACGTGTTCACGGTTGGGTCGGCCGCTGGCCAGGGCTCGATCGCGCTGCCGCGTGTATCCTCCAGCACGATCGCGACCAAGATGTTGCTCAAGAGCGGCCAGACGGCAGTCATCGGTGGCCTGACGACGGACACGAACAATCGCACCGTGACGAGCGTTCCGCTGCTTGGCGACATCCCGCTGCTGGGCTGGGCGTTCAAGCACGAGTCGAAGAGTCGCACGCGCACAAGCCTCATCGTCTTCATTACTCCGGAGATCGTGCGCAGCCCAGAGGAGACCGAGGCGGGGATTCGTCGTGTCCTCGAGAAGCGCCGGGCCGCGATGGGCAACGAATACCGCAAGATCTTCGGCGAGACAGGCACGGGCTTGGCCAAGCCGGGCAAGTAGCCCTGCAGCCGGGGGCCTCCTCGCCCGGACTGCGCGCGAGCGGATACGGTCGCG
>CAYSWE010000495.1:0-3926 GCA_964434515.1 uncultured Phycisphaerales bacterium
TTGTTCGAGTGGATCGCGCCACGTGGTGCGCCGGAGACGCCGAGCGGATGCGAGTCGACGAAGAAGTTGAACGCCGAAACCGGCGAGCGTTGGCGGCAGAACGACTGCGCCTCGCGGGTGATCCCCTGGAACTCGCCGGAGGCGCGCAGCAGGAACCATTCGCTCGCTGGCCCACCAACCTGTTGGCAGATCACCTCCGTGCCGGGAATGAACGGCGGGTCCGACATGACCGCAGCGCGCAGCGCTGTGTTGTGGTCCTGGTAGTAGGACGCCGCGTTGACAATGTTGCGAGCTCGTTCGAGTTCGCCGCGGGCGCGCTTTGCCGCACGTTGTGCGTAGATGCGCGTGCGAATCTTCCGCTGCTCCGAGTTCACTTCTCCGAGGTGCGCGGTTACCAAGCCGCCCACCGTTACCATCAGCACGACGAGAACCACGAGCGCGGATCCTTGTTCGCGCTCTTTCGAGACGCGCAACGGCGTTTCTCGTGGCCCGCCCGAGCCGTCCCCTGTGTTGGATGCCTGTTTGCTAATCTTGAACATTGCCCTCCCCTCGGCCAAGTTTCCTGAAGTCAAGCGTGCCAAGGCACGCTATGTATGATTTCGTTGTCGTTGCTCAGCCACCTGGCCCTCCTGGTCCACTTGCGCCGCCCGTACCACTCGCGTCGATCGAACTCGTCCCGCCGGGTCCCATCGTGTCCGCATTCAGGCCGCCGTCCTGGGGCGGGGGAGCAGGCAGCGGCTCGAAGACGCCCTCGGCGAGGTCCGTAATGTCTGGCGTGGGCAGGCCGGATGTGTAGTCCACGACCTCGCCGGAGGTCATGATCGGGTCGGCTGCGCGCAGCGACTCGAACATCAGCCGGTCCTGGTAATAGATCTCGATCCGCATGAGGTCCTGGCGGCCCTCGCGTGCGTCTGTGGTGTCACCGTCGCCGTTGACATCGTGCGTCACGCGGACGCGCCATGTCCCGCGGATCTCGCGGCTCGACATCGTAAACAGCAGCCCGTCATCCGTTGGTGGAACAACGAGTTGCGACGCGGTGATCGAGCCGAGATCCTGATCCGCGTCGAATAGCTCCTGCAGTTGGGTCGCCGACGGGGCTGGGTCGGCGATGTTCCCGTACGGCAGCCGGCGAATCCGTGACAGGAACTCAGCTGCATAGAGGTGCAGTTGGTATTGCGACTCGACTGTCTGACGCGTTCGAATCGCCGTCCGCGTACCCGAATGCAATGCATACAGCATGATGACGCTGACGCTGAGCGTGACACACACGTCAACCAGGCTGAATCCTTGTTCGCTCCGGGCCCTCACTGAGTCTCCCCCGGTTACCGTTGTTGCACGGCTATGCAGATGCCGTTCCAGGTCTTGTGGGCGTTCTGGTAGAACTTCTTTTCCGCCTCCGTGCGGATGGACATGGACATCGCACCGATGTCTTCCGGCGCCGCACCCGCTTGCCCCGTTGCTTGCGAGTTCGGCGCTTCGGCCTTGGATGTCGTGACGGGTTGGTTCCAGCTGGCTGCGGCGATTCGGTAGGTGCCGGGCTCGACGTCGACGTTCTCTTGGTCGATGGCCGCTGCTTGCTCGGCTTCAACTTCCGGCTCTGCGTTCAATGTCCTGAGGAACTTGATCGTGCTCCCCACCAAGACCAGCACTGTGAACCCGATGGCGATCCACTTCGGATCCCGGAAGGCTTCCTTGAGTTGACCCATTCCTGACGACTCCCCCGCGGTGCGATTCTTTCCCGTGACCTTCTCCCCGTAATGGGGACTCCTCGTCTGTTTCGGCTCTCGCTAGCTCGAACTTGCGGAGCGGAACCGCGGAAACAGGCGCTTCTGCGCCGATTGCTCCGTGCCACGGGCGTGTGCGTGGCAAGCAGTTCAATCAGGACCGTCCCCCTCGATCCTCTTCCGGCAAGCAGTATACAGTCGCTGGCCAGTCGAGGTCGGATTTGGACGACTGTGGGAAGCGTGCGTGCGGCACAACGTCCGCTCCTGTCGGCGCACGGGGCGTGCAGGATTTTGGTCCATCGTCGTGCCTGGTATTCCGCCGCGGGCCCGGAACTCGTTCGAGTCGTCTATGCTCGGTAGCCGATGTATTCCGCATGAATAAGACGCATATGGTCATCCTGTCGTCGGGCATGGGAGGGAGCCTTGCGCTGACGATGATCATGGGGCATCTGCTCGGACTCAAGCCTGACGTCCGCGCGACTGGACCTGTCCAGGATGGATTCGTTTCGCGCTTCATGCCGTTTCTGAAGACGCGTCCGTCCATCGTGATCAAGGCGCGCAAGGATGCGCATGGCAAACCGCTCGGCGACGTCGAGTTGACCGCGAAGATCCATCCGAAGCCAGACAGCGACTTGGACGAGATGCTCGCTTCCATGGGGAATTACCTCTGGAACGTCAAACTCAAGCAGGGAACGGTGCGTGGTGTGATCGTTCGGTGGCGCGATCCTGAGACCGGCGAGTCGCAGCGGATGCGCATCCAGCGTCCGGGCTCGCGGCGGACGCTGCGCCTCTACGGCGCTTCCTCGGGGGCGCGGCGGACGACTGGTCGACGGAGTTCGCGGAGAAAGTAGTGGTGTGATTCAGAGACCCTCGACCCTATCCGCCGCCCTCGCGCGCCCCTGGCGGCGCCGTGCTCGCTCGCCGGGCATCCAACTCGCCTGCGTCCGCGCGTAGGTTCGCCACGACCCATACGTCGTCCCTGAGGCGGTCGAAGGGGAGCTTCGACGTTGGCGGGGACCCACGTGGATCCGGGCCGCTCGGTGCGACTCGCGGAAGTACTAGCAACGTTCGGATGCTATGCCGAGGCAGGCGAGCCAGCACGTGACCGTTACCAAGCAAGTGCGTGTGCCCCACGAGCAAGACGACGAGGCTGCCGGGATTGTCGGAGATGGCGTCGGCGACGGTTTGTGCGATGAGCGCATCTCTCTCGATGAGCGGCCTGCGCGGGATGGGCTCGATGCCGTGTACTGTGGCACCGCTTCCGCGGGCGGTCTCCAGGACGTCTCGGTAGAACCGTCCATCGAACCGGTGCTGCTCGAGCCACGATTCCGGCCAGCGGCTCTGGATGCTTCGCCTCAGGTCGGCGAGATGGCGTCGGTGGTGCAGGAATGCGTCCACGCCCGGCTGGTCTTGCCAGCCGAGGAACTCCACGAGCAGGACCGCCCTCGGGCGCGCACGCAGCGCCGCACGTAGGATTCGGAGCAGTCGACGATGGAGCCGGCGATCGCTGTGCACGTCTCCGAGCGCGAGCAGCCGCAGCCGGGCAATGCGTCGCCGAAAGTCTTGCCAGTCCGCGGTGCCGGCGAGCGAGCGTGGGATGGCCGCGTAGTGCTGTTGCTTGTAGCGCGTGAGATCGGAGCGTGGCGGTAGCAACCCGCCGCACCCCGCGATCGGAAAGAGAGTCGAGAGGCAGCCCGCCAGGATATGTTCGCATCGCATGGCCCGGATCCTGGCTGCGTTGGCGAGAAGTTCCAAGTGTTGCGGCTTGGACCTATTCCTGGGCGTCCTCGCGTAGCGACGGGCCTGCGGCCTCTTGGCTCGCAAACTCGGGCAGCGAGCCGGCATGTCGGATCCACGCGCTTTGCCGCCGTTGCGCGGATCGGCGTAGGCCCTCGATCGCCGATCCACGGAGCCTTACATCGGTGGCAAGGAGTGCCACTTCGATGCGTCGCAGGTCGTCGGGCTCGAATAGGTCGAGACGGTCCAGCAGTCGCGGCTCCGAGCGGCTGTCGTCGAGCCAATACTCGGCGCGGAGCTGGAAGTAGGAGATCAGCCGACGCAGGTGCGTCAGGGTCACGGCGGAGCGACCACTGCAGATGTCCGTTACGGTTTGCGGCGCGACACCGAGAGTGGCGGCAAGATCCTTCTTGCGCAGCTTGCGTTCGCGGAGCTGACGCTCGATCTTCTCATGGATTGGCGTGG
>CAYSWE010000496.1:0-3922 GCA_964434515.1 uncultured Phycisphaerales bacterium
GGCAGCGAGTGGGCTGGGTTCGTCGTGAGGACGATCATCGCCTGGATCTTGTCCTTGCCGAGAGCCTTGAACATCTCGATCGTGTTCAGTCCAGGTTTGGGTTGAACCGTGCCGGGCTTGCATCCCCAGATTTTTTCAATCTCAGCTCTGTGCTTGGCCTTCTTGACGACACGTCCGTAGGGGAGGATGTGGCAGAGAGAGCCTGTGTCGCGCACACCGCCGCACGCGTTGGGCTGCCCGGTGAGTGAGAACGACGTCGCTCCCGGCTTGCCGATCTGTCCCGTGATGAGGTGCAGATTGTGCATGAGATTGTTTGCCCACACGCCGCGCGATCGTTGATTGAGTCCCATAGTCCAGAACGACATCGTCGGGCCCTTGGCAAATGTGCGAGCGGCCTGGCGGATCAGCTTGGCCGGGACTTTGCACACGGCCTCCGCCTTCTCGGGGGTCCAGTCCTCGAGGAATTTGACGTAGCCGTCGAAGCCCACCTTGATCGGTTTGCCATCTTTGACCGCCTTGAACTGGACGTTCTTTCCGATGAACTTCTTGTCGTATAGGCCCTCCTTGATGATGACGTGTGCCATCGCGTGGAAGACGGCCAGGTCGTATCCGGGCGTGGGTTTCAGGTAGATGTCGGAGATCGACGTGACCGGGCTCTGGCGCGGATCCAAGACGATGACCCGAAGGCCGTCGTTCTTTTGCCGGCGGGCCAGAATCTGGTCGAAAATCACAGGATGGCACTCGGCGGTATTGGAGCCCACAAGGAAGAAGACCTTGGCGAAGGCGATGTCGTCGTAACAGCCCATCGGCTCGTCTTTGCCAAAAGTCGTGACGTAGCCTCCGACGGCCGATGCCATGCACAGGCGAGGGTTGCCTTCGACGTTGTTCGTGCCAATCCCCCCTTTGAACAGGCGATTCGCGAAGTAGCTCTCTTCCGAGAGGGCCTGCCCAGAGCCGTAGAAGGCTACCGAGTCCGGTCCCTTGGTCTTGATCGCGTCGGCGAACTTGTCGGCGATCAAGGTCATCGCTTCCTCCCATGTGGCGCGCTGCATCTTGCCGTTGCGGCGGATCATCGGGTGCTTGAGGCGCTTCGGTGTGGCGACGATCTTGGGAAGGAACAAGGCTTTTGCGCAGACCAGGCCCTTCGTGGTCGGATGTTCGACATCGCCGCGGAGCTTGACCAGTTTTTGGTCACGAACGCCGAGCATGACGCCGCAGCCGGTTCCGCAGAACCGGCAGACAGACTTGTGCCAGGTGAGGCCGGTCTCGACCGGTGTGCTCGGGGCGTTCGTGGTCGGGATGGGGGAGGTTGCGTTCCCCTTGGCTGCGGTTGCGACAGCTGCCATCGCGGAGTAGCGCAAAAAATCTCGACGAGAGGAGGTCATCTACTTGCCTCTGGCTTGGGATAAAGAGTCCTGATGTCGGCCACCGGAGTCGGCTGGTGCGGAGATCGTCGAACCCGGGCGGTCCATCAGTTTGGTGAGTTTCGCAATCCTGATAGTCCCGAGCGGTTCCGGGGCACTCTGGGGCTACCCTGCAGGAGGTGTGCCAGCCGCGGCGTCGCCGTGCGTCTCGGTGTCCCCGCCGTCGGTGTTCGGGCCGTCGCCATCCTCGGCCTGGTCGATGTCCACCGAGACGGGCCATGCGCCCAGCACGCCGTCGACTGAAGTTAGCTGGCTCACGAAGCGGGCGTGCGCTTCTTCGAGTGTGGTGGCTTCGATCAGGACGCCCAGCTTCAGGGGATCCTCGACGTCGAACGTCGTGAAGCCCTCAAGGGCTTCGATCCGCGCGCGAGTCTCTTGTCTGCGATCGACGTCGACTCGGGCGAGGGCGCCCACCACGACATAGTCATCCATTTCCGTTGCTCCGTTCGATGGTGGAGATGTCACGGCTGTACCGTGGGGGGCAGGCTGTCCGCGATCGCACAGAGCCTCTGGTAGTAGTCGTCGACGTCCAAGCCGAGCAGGTTGGCGCCAAAGAGTTCGGCCTCCGTGGAGCCGGCGATCTCGCCGTAGTTGATCGTCACGATGTGATATGCAATCGCCAAAGGTAGATCGTCGGGGCATCGCTCGAGCGCGGGATGGATGTGCAGGGTGAATCCGTCGCTCGGATGCTCACCGGCAGGCTCCGCGAAGGCAAACTCACCGGCCTCGAGGGCACCCGCGTCGAACGAGACCCGGGTCTTGTAGCGAACCACCTCGCTGTCTTCCAACATGGCGCGGATCTGTTCGAGGCCGACCGCGGCTCCATCGGGGATGCCGTACTTCGTTCGTGCTTCGGCCGTCTTGACCAGGATGTGGTTTCGAAGCGACTCTCGCGCGTCTTCTTCGGTGAGTTGGTGTCCCTGGTTCGACATGGTCGCTCGGTCGTGAGTCGGGTGATCTGGGTTTCCTGGCGAGCGCTGGGGCGTCCCGGCCGCAGAAGCGACCGGGACTGGCGCATACTACTTGCCGTAGCGCTTCTTGAAGTCCTCGCGTGCCTTCTTGCGCTTGGCCGCCTCCTCTGGGTCCATTTTGTCAATGGCCCATTGGTGGTTCTTGCTGTTCATGACCTCTTCGATCTTGGCCTCCAGCTTCTTGGCTCCTTCGACCTTAGCCGGATCCCCGCTTTCCTTCGCTTCCTTGGCCAGCCTGTGTAGCTGCGGGATGAAGTGCGCGTAGAACGACTTGGCGAGATCGTAGGTGCCGTGCCAGTGCGTGTAGTCCGGGCCCATCATCGAGGCTCCGTGGCGCGCACGACGGCCCTCGTGGTGCCAAATCTCGAACCAGGTCCAGTCTATTTCATGTGAGAATGGCGCCTGGTACGGACGCAGTGGCTTGGCCAGCTTGTAGAGTTCGATGCCGGGCTTGCCAAACTTGTTGTTGTAGAGGTCGATCATGCCATCGTACTGAATGTAGAAATTTTCTACCCAGTTCGTGTTATGGCAGTTGAGGCAGACGTCTTTCATGTTGTTTCGACGCATCTGCCACGGCACGTCCTTGCCGGGGAGCCCCATCTTGGCGTCCGCGACTTCGGGCCGGACGGACAGCTTGGGCCGGTTGTTCCAGCTGATGCGCATGCCGATGTCATGCGTGACGTCCTGATTCTTGGTGGCGGACATGTGGCAAGTCGCGCACGTTGGTGCCGCCGTGTAGTCCTCGCCGACGATCCACTTTTCGGAATCAAGGTTCATATCCTTGATCTTCGCGAAGAAGGCGATGCCGTGCTTGGACTCTTCGTAGATCTCCTTTTGAGGATGGTCGGGTCCGAGGTGACACTTCCCACAAGTGTTGGGGTGTCGTGCCTGGGCGGCGGAAAAGCTGTGCCGTGTATGGCAGGCGTTGCAGGATCCCTCGCTGCCGTCCGGGTTGAGACGTCCAATGCCGCTGTTGGGATAGGTCGCTGGATCGAGCTTGCCGCCCGGGAGCACCTTGACCACCGTCCCGTGGCACTGCCAGCAACCATTGACGGAGGCGGCCGAGACGCCTTGCGGGAACGCCGGCGTGACCATGGCCTTGTTGCCTTCGACGACTTCGGCCAGGACGTTGTCGAGAGATCCGAGGATACGGCCCGCCTTCGCGTGGTGCGACCCCTCGAATTCCTTCACCTCGCGCGGGTGGCACTTGCTACAGTCTTTCGGGCTCACGATCAGCGCGATGCGATTGTCGTAGTGCAGGAAGGAATCCTTGTCGGACTTTTCGGCTGCATGGCACTCGTAGCAACCGACATTGCCGCGGTAGTGCTTCGACCTACCCCATTGCTGGTAGATGCCCGGCGTCTTCTTCTTGTGGCAGTCGATGCATTCACGCGTCTGGTCACTCAGCGCCGGCAGTCCCATCGCTTGCGCGCGGATACTGGCTGGCATGGCCAGAAACATCGTGGAGGCGAGAGACATGAGGCCGAATGGCCCCATGCGACGGAAGGTGGACATAGTCAGTCTCCT
>CAYSWE010000497.1:0-3907 GCA_964434515.1 uncultured Phycisphaerales bacterium
GGGGAGACCTTTGTCGTCGAAGATGCCGACTCGGCCGCGCCGATCGGCGCCGGAACGTTCGTTGCCAATGCCTTTGCGGCACTGACGCTCTCGACGGCGCTCGACTACCGCAAACGCTACTGGATCCGGCCGACGTCGGGTCTGACTATTGATCAATACAGTCCCACCCTGGTTCCGATCAAAGAGAGTGGCGTCCCTGAGGCGCTGTCGAATGGAAAGGTGCTTTATTGCAGTGAGAATACGCCTTGCGTCGGGGAGGATTTTTTCGTGGTCCGGAGCGGAGGGATCACGGTTGGAGATATCGTTGCCATCATCATAGGGGATCCTTCGGCTAGCACGATCACATACAATGGCACGACAGCCCTCATGTCGAACCCCGTGATGACCGCGTCTAAGACGGCGACGGAGACCGATCCGGCGGTTCCTGGACTGAGTTCTACGGCCGCGTTTGATCTACCGATTGTCAAGGATCCGGCGCTTGGGGGGGGGAGTTCTTCGTGCAGATTGCCGTCTGGGACGCCGTCGTCGGGGGGTGGAAGTTCTCCCAAGTCGTGACGAAACGGATCTGGGATCAGGGCCCGTGGGTCTATCAGTCGCCAAGTTCTGGCAAGTCCAAAGGGTTGGGGGGAAATCGGCGCTTCACTTCTGCTCAGCGGAAGGTGGCCCGTCATAGCTGGTATCAGACGCTCATTGGCAGGCACGGTTACAAGGCTGGGCGGTGGGCGCTGCGTCCACGGAAGAAGTAGCTGCCAATCGCGGCGCTCTGCGGCAGGCTGCTAGTGGTGTGATTCAGGCTATCGCGGCCTGATCCGGGAGTCATTGGGTGTCGCTTACAGGCTGAGGCCCGCGCTTCCCCGAGCGCCTTGGCGTCGAGAGGTCGGCCGGCCAAGAGAATCGTCAGCGGTGTGTGCGGAAACGAGCCAGGCGCGACGGTATCCGTGAGTTCGACCGCGGGAAGGCTTTTACGCACGGTGATTGCGAACCCTGCTCTGGCAAACGGGTTGGCGCCGGTTGTGATCAGCCCGAGGGTTGTGGCGATCTTCACGAGGTTCGTGGGCGAAAGACCGATCACGGATCAACGCAGGCGTTTCGCCTCGGTTTATGCCCGTTCGCCTCGCTCGCTACTCGCTCCGGCTGGCCGGCTCGCTCCACTCGCCCTGACTGCAGCCGCCTCGCCCTCCGCCGGAGGCTGCTTGCATGACCCATCCGCTCGCTGGGGAGATCGTAGAAGGCGGGCTCGGTGAGCATGTCGAAGTTGTCGGGGCGGCAGGTCGCGTCGATGTCGAGGGTGGGGGGCTCGAAGGAGGGTTCCTTCTTGGAAAGGCTCTGGATGTTCTTGCGCAGGAGCTCGGCGAAGCCCTCGGCGCAGAAGGCAGGCAGGCGTTCGCGGATCTTTTCGATGGAGAGCAGGGCTGCGCTGCAGGCCATGAAGGCGCCGCGGCTGGCATGCGTGCCGACGTCCCAGGGGTAGGTGGCCGTGTCGGTGGCATTGATGAAGACCCTGTTGGGCATGACGCCGAGGCCGTCGGCGACGGTCTGTTCGGATCGATTCACGAGCTGATCTGCCAGGGGCCTCCCGGCGGCCACGAGCCGGTGAACAGTTCGTCGGACGCCAAGGCCGCCCGTATTGGACATAGAAACGCCAAGATCGTCTCTCCCACGATTTCGAAGTCGATGGATTCCTCGATCAAACCGCTACGTTTCAGGTAGCCATGCCATTGATGATCCCGATCTTCCTGTGTGTAGAACTCAGGAGTGAGGGCTACAGGAAGCGTGGTGCCGATCTCGCTACGTCGACGCTTGAAGGTCGCCGCAATGGCCCCGGCAAGACGCGTGCCTTGGAACTTGAACTGGCTCGCAAGTGAGTAGACGTCATAGAAGTCCTTGAAGCGGCTGTTGTAATCTCCGAGCAAGACCATCGCGTGGTGCTTTTCGGCAATCACGGCTTCCCGAGGATAGGCGAGGATCCGTGGTGGAGGGTCCTCGAGTAGGGTCGGATACTCTACTGGGTCCGGTGGTGGTCGGATGGCGTCTGCGAATCCGATGTCGACGAGCATGGGGATCCTGGATTTCCCCAACCACGCATCGAATCGCAGGCGAAGCCCTTGGTATTCGCTGTCGACGCGAATCGGCTCCGCAGCGATGCTGTCGGAATCGAACCGAAGTTCTTCAGAATCTAGACCTTGGTCGCAAAGCTGCCGAAACGCGGCAACCACATCCCCGGATTCGGAACAGCCCGAGCCCGCGAAGTCCAGATCGCGGGTCGGGCGATAGACTGTTCCACCCCAAAGCGCGAATAGCGCAGCACCCTTCAGCACGAATCGTTCCCGATGAGGCGAGCAGCCAAGGCGATAGAGAAAGCGCTCTCGCGCGTATCGCTGCAATCCGAACTGCATATCTTCACCACGCTCCCGCAGGCAATTGCGGATTCGCTGCCGGATGGATTCGGCCTTCCCATGAGGGCTTGGACTCACGCCGAAAGTGCCTCCAGATAGGGGCGGATCACGGTCCTGATCCGGCAGGCCTGAGCTACGCGGGCAATCTCGTCCACGCTGGCCTTTCGGGAGCGCACGGTCTCCCGCAAGGCTTCCATGGCCACATCGATTCCGACCTTGTTTCGATATCTGAAACAATCCACGACGGTCCTGGCTGGTGATGTGATCGAGACCGCCACGCCAAGCATGTCCTGCTGAATCACGCCTATGGTGAGCATGGCTCCCGAGAAACGCACGATGCGAGTGCTGGCGGGGGGATGTGTGGGCTTGCGGCTCTTTCGATCGATCGCAATCCAGACCTCATGGGGAAGCTGGGTTCCAATCTCATGGACGGCCAGCGCGGTGAGCAGGCATACGATCGCCCCCGGAACCGCTGCAGCAACCATGGCCACTGTCTCCATTTCCGTCGGCTCCACCGAGGAGACTCGGTAGAGACCATGTCCCAACGGCTCGACGACTCCGTCGGCAACCAGCCCCTGGATCTGGTGATAGGAAACGCCAAATGGCTTGACGTCCCGAGGTCTGAAAAACGCTCCCACCCCGGCCTTGCCCAGGCGTTGTTCGGTCCTGCTTTCGCTCATGGCAGGAGGATACTATATGTCGACAGATACACGCAAGTGCCGACATTGGATGACGATCAGCCTCGCATCTTCGAAGCTGGACTCGCCGGCGCCTTTGCTGCCGTTGGGGCCGTGGGGATCTTGTAGTCGGTGAAGCTTGGATTGGTGATGCGGCCTTGGGTCAGCTGGACCTAATCACAGCGGGCCTGGCCGACGCCCTGGGTGCCGTGCGTGTAGATCGTGCTCCTGTCGCTGATGCCTTTGAAGAGTCCTTACGGAGAGAGTGTCTGTCCTGACCTCCCGAGGGGATGGTAGTCTCCATGGCATTGGACTCTCATGTGAGAGGTCGCCCCATCCCTCCATGCGAACCTGTCGTGTCTCACGCTCTTTGGCACTCGTATCCCAGTGCCAATGGCACGGTTGTGGGCGGCCGCGGCCGCCCGTGGAACAGGGGGCCGCGAATCCTTTCCGAGATCGCGCTGCTTGGCCGCGCGGTGCACGATTTCCGTCAGCTCGTCGGTCGCGTAGAACTCCAGACGCTCGCGTAGCTCGAAGCGGCTGACGAGAGGTGCCGGCAGGAGGTCCTCCTCGGTCGTCGCCCCGGTCATGGTGAAGTTCGGCAAGCGCGCAAACATCGTTCTCTGTCGGTTCCCGTATCGCACTGGCATCGCCAGGCGTCCGTCTTCGAGCGCTGTGTACAGTAGCCCAGCCCGGCCGGCCCGGACAGGAGAATGTGCCCCAGCGATTCGCCGAGCTTGCGGCTCGCTCGCACCGCGAACTCGAGGTTGGCAACCACGCGCCGTTGGCCGATGACATCCGCAAGAAGCCGCGGTCTTGACGCACGTGCGTCAG
>CAYSWE010000498.1:0-3900 GCA_964434515.1 uncultured Phycisphaerales bacterium
TTGCGTAGGTCTCGGGCCAACGCAGTCGACTCCTGCGTTGTGGTCCGTGTGCGCAGAATCCGCCAGGTCTCGGGCCGCGGACGGCTGGCGGGTGTGGGCTCGAACCGCCAGAAATAGGCCGCGAGCGAACCGAACTCGTCCACCACGCGACGTGCCTGCTTGGCATTGTCGATCACCGCTTCGATCTTTCCGCGATGCCGGACGATGCCCGGGTCGGCAAGGAGGCGCTCGACGCTCGTGGCACGAAACCGGGCGATGCGCTCGAAATCGAAGTCGGCGAACGCGCGGCGAAAGTTTGCGCGCTTGCGCAGAATCGTTAGCCAGGACAGGCCGGCTTGAAAGCCCTCCAGGCATAGCTTCTCGAACAGCCGCCGGTCGTCGCCGACCGGACGGCCCCATTCCTCATCGTGGTAGGCCACGTAGTCCGGTAGCGAGCCGCACCAGGCGCAGCGGGTCGTGCCGCTGGGGTCGGTCTCCAGCCCATTCGGTGGACCACTCACGAGGGACGCGCCGGCCAGGTCAGAGCCGGATGGCGAACGCGGCCATGGCGCGCATGTCGAGTTCCTCGAAGTCCAGGCCGGGAGCATCGTCGTTCCACTGGGCCCAACCGAACTCGACTCCAAACTCCAGCGATAGCGTGTCCGAGAAATCCGCACTGAGTCCGCCGCCGAGCCCAACCCGGACGAACGTCGGATCGCTCGCGCCGTTGCCGTCGAACTTGATCTTGCCGCCGCCAAGCGACGCCTGCAGGAAGCCACGGGCGTCGCCGACGCGCTCATCCGCCAAGTAGTAGCGAAGCACCGCGTCATAGCCGAGGCGATCGAAGTTTCCGAAGCCAAGGATCCGCTGTGTCGTGGTCTCCACCTTGGTGTCCGCGACTCCCTTCACAAAGAGGAGGCGCCCGCCGAGTTCCAGCCGGTCGCCGAGTCGAATCAGGGCCGAACCGCCATACAACGGCGCGTCTTGGTCGATGTCGACTGTTCCGGGGGAAGGGACTTGGACGTCGGACTGTGCGCGCGTGAGCGAAAAGCCCACGATCGGACTCAGCCGCAGGAGTTTCTCCGTGGGAGCGTCGGCCGCAGGCGCGGTGAGACGTCGGCCGAGCGGGCTTGTTGTGGCATAGGACCGGAGAGCATCGCTTGCAGGCGCGGCGAGGCCGGCGCAAGACGTCAGCCCGGCGAGAATGAGAACCCAGAAGAATCGCATGACCGTATCTTGAGGTGATTGGTGCAGTCACAGTGTAGGGACCGGTCCCGGACGAGTCGACCGTTGCCATGCGAGACTTTTCGGCCGCACCACGAGAAGTGCGGCTACTCATACACCATCCACAATGGCCCGGGCGCGAGCCACGAGAGGCCGGCGCGCAATCGGTCGCGCCAGTTCTCCCAGTTGTGGCCGTCGCGCGCTTCCTCGTAGCGCACGGCAGCACCGGTATTCTGCAGCACCGGAAGCAGCGATCGATTGTAGTAGATCAAGGACTCATACGTGCCACACGACACGTAGATCTGGTCGGCCGGGTGGCCCGGTTTCTCGCGGAACTCGTTGACGAACCGAACGACTGGATCGAACACCGGGCCACGATCATGATCGCCAATGTCCGTGAAGGCGAACGAGCCGGACTGGAGCAGCAAGTTGCCGAACGCTCCGGGATGGCGCCACGCCGCGGAGAGCGCCGCGACCGCGCCAAAGCTCGCGCCAAGCAGCCCACGTCCGCGCGGGCCGGCGCGGAGTGGAAACATGGATTCCATCTGCGGAACCAGTTCTTGCACCAGGAAATCCGCGTGGCGCGGGTCGTCTGCATACTCGTGCAGCCGGTTGGGGGATTGTGTCAGTGCCACGATCATCGGCGGAATCTCGAGGCGGTGGATCAGATTGTCGAGCACCGTCTGGAAGGACGCGAATCGTAGGTAGTCAAAACCGTCGTGTGCGATCAACAACGGGTATCGGCGTGAACGTCGAAAGCGTGCGGGCAGATAAATGCCGAACTCGCGTTGTTCGCCGAACGCGGTCGAGTAGAGACTGTGGTCGTGCACTTCGCCGGGACGGGCTTCGGGATCGACTTCGGTCCAGCTTGGCGTCTTGTAGCCGTCGCCGTAGATGACGGAGTTGGCACCGTACGGGTCACGCGCCAGGTTTGGATTGAGCGGATCGCGGATCAGTTGGTGGTTCGGTCCGCGGCGTAGTTCGATCTTGTATTCGACGCGCGAGTGTGCCGGGAGATCGAACGACAGGAGCCAGACGTCGGTTCCGGGCAGGCGTTCGAATGGTTGCGTGGTCGGCAGACCGTAGACCCAGTGTCGTAGGCTGACCGCGTCTGCCTGCCCGCGAAAGACGAACGTGACGCGCGAGCCTTCGACGAGCGGGAACTCGTGGGCACGGAGGATTTGGTCGATCGCCGCCGGGTTCGTGCGCGCTTGGCTGCGTAGCTCATCGATGACGTGCGTCATGCGGCTACATCGATCACGGTGCCGTCGGGGCGCAACTCGCGAGTCTCTGCGAACCCGTTCCAGCTGCCGTCGAGAAACACGGATCGCGAGCGCTCGTCGAGTGTCCTACAGCGCGCCGGACCAAAACGACGCGCAAACAGGCCGACCCGGACCGGGTCATCGAGGCGCAGGCGCTGCGCGGCGTGCGGCAACGGGATCACTCCCTCGAAGCGATGCAGCCCGGCGCCGAGGACCTCGGCATCCCCAGGACCCTGCGGCGGACTGTCGTGGAAGAGAACCACGCGCTCCCCGAGCGCCATGGCGCCGGCGGACCACGCGACGACCGGTCGCTCGGCCAAGAGCGGTCCGAGGTCGAACATGCGCATCCGGTGTAGCAGGACGCCAACGTGGCCGCCGGCGACGCAAACCGCAGCGGAATCGCGGATCATCTCGGCAAGCTCATGGCGATGCCTGGCGACGTGCTCGCGTTCGAGCGGGCGCCACTCGGCGTCGAACGCGTCCTCGATGCGAACTACCCGCTCGAGGTGATGCGCGTCCAGTCGTCGGATCGCCGCGATCGCGTCGTCTTGTTCGATCCGCAGTATCTCGGGATCGACACTGGAGCTGAGCAGCGCGCGAGCCGAGCTCAGTGCGTGATGTAGGCGCTGGCGGTAGAGGTCGCGCTGCTGGCGCAAGTTCCGTCTGCGTGTAAGGAGAGCTCGCGCCAAGTCAACGTCGTGTCGTAGCACGTCCTCGGTCCGCGCGAACAGCGCGAGGTTCGTCGTGCGTCCACCGAGGTGCTCGCCGAGCTCGCGATCCTCGGACTCACGCTCCTCCCAGCCCGCTGTGATCGCCACGATCGGTCCGCGAATCTCGAGCGACTCGATCGCGTCGAGCACGGTCGGTACGCGTCGCTGCGGGCCAAGCAGTACGCAGGGAGGCGGGGCCGTGTTCACGTTCATCGGGCCGTCACTCTGCTCGGATGATCACGTCGGTCGCGATCGCGTTGGACATGTGGAGCGTTGTCGCAAGATCGGGGTGACGAACGACGATCCAGCCGTCGCCATGCACGATCTTGCGCCAGTCGCGCGGCGGAGCTCCGACGGAGTTGAGGTCCACATGGGCGATGTGTTGGCCGAATCTGGCAAACATCGAATCGACACCTTCGATGCTGGTGATCCGGTTGCCGGCCCCCTGTGCGCGCTTGAAAATCACCGACGCGTTGTACTTCTTCGTCAGAGGCTGATCGATGCGGCCTTTCGTCACAGCCTCGGCCCAGCCACGGAAGAGATCGCAGTCGCAGGCGTAGTTCATCACGTGGACGAGCCGGCCACCGGGGGATCGTCCGCCAATCTCGCCGAAGACCGCTTCGCCGTCGGCGTTGAGGAACCACTCCATGTGGGTGAACCCGGCCACGACGTCGAGCGCGGCCAGCACGCGCCGGCCAAGCGCGGTCCCCTGCTTGGGGACCTCT
>CAYSWE010000499.1:0-3896 GCA_964434515.1 uncultured Phycisphaerales bacterium
GAATCCTACCCCCGCCACCACTTTCACCGTGTCGCGGTAAAAAGGTGTCGTAGTCATTTCTTCGGCCTACTTTGCCCGGGTGCGGAGAAACCAGCGTAGCGCCAGGTATTTGGGACTGCGGTCGGCGCCTGGGGCGTAGCTCTCGCAGTGGCCCCAAGCTCCCCATTTGGAGTAGACACCGGTGGAGTGGTAGGCACAGAACAGACTGCCGCCGAGCCGGCGCCATCCGTCTAGGTAGTCACGATACAGACGGCCCATGCCGGGGGCGCGATTGGCTGTGTGGAACAGGCGCATGAGCTGCTGGTCGTTCTCGGCGCCGCCGGAACCTACGAGGTGCTGGCCGCCCTC
This sequence comes from uncultured Phycisphaerales bacterium, assembly GCA_964434515.1. GTDB lineage: Bacteria > Planctomycetota > UBA1135 > UBA1135 > CAYSWE01. Next base: position 349 of record CAYSWE010000499.1, read on the forward strand.
GTAGGCGAGCAGGCGGAGCCCGTAGTGTTGCGCGATGCGACCCTGCTCGCTGGCCATGGCGAGTGTCCGGGTCACCTGGCTGCGACAGGACGCGAGGATTTGCTCGACGGACATTCGACGTGTGTGCGCGGCCTGGCCGGGGATCCCGAGCTCGAGCCCGAAGTAGGGGGCGATGGCTAGCGCGTCGGCATGGCCTGCGGCCCCTCGCCACGTAAGAAGCTCGCGACTCGTGCGTGGGTTGGCGCTCTGCGCCGCAAGCACGCGCACGAGCCGGTTCTTGCCGAGGACCTCTTCGAAGATCGCGAAGATCTCGACGGCGCGTTGGGCATGGAAGCGCAGCGCTGCAATGGCGGGATCCCGACTGAGACCGAGCTTTACACCGCGACGCGCACAATAGCGCGCCTGAGCGAAGAAGCCGTTCCAGGTCTCGTTGGAATACTCAATGTAGACACGGCGCGTGGCCGCCAGCCGGTCGCGGAGCAGCTCGGCCAGGCCGCGAACGTAGCCATTGTCGGCTCGGTGCGGGATGCACACCCAAGCGTCGGCCTCGAGCTCATTGGCGAGCAACGCAATATACTCCGGCGCGACACCGGTACTGGTTGCCTGCGTCTGGAAGGTCGGACGATTGCGATCGCTCCAGCGCACGACCCGCGAGTCGTTGGTGCGCATCCAGTCCATGAATCGCAATGCGGCAAAGCCCCGCCAACGATCGAGAAACGCTTTGCGGAACGGCCGCTTCGGGTCCTCTGTCGTGACGCCCGGCAGCAAGAGCCGAATGTTGTGGATCGGGTCGGCTGGGTCGGTGGCTGTGATGCGCAAGCCGATGCCGGTGTCGTCCGGTACGACGCGCACGACGATCTCGCCTGGCGCCGAGCGTTGCACGGTTGCGCCAGGATCGAACTCGATGCGACCTCGCCCTTCATAGCGGCATCGATACGCGCCGGCCGGGTAGCGCCCGCCAAGCTGCGCCAGCATGAGTGTGCTGGCGACGTGGCCGGATGCCAAGGACTTGGGATACCCGTCGGCGCGGAGATCCAGCGGTGTGTGCAGCGGCGCGCCGCTGGCCAGCTCGTGTCGCAACGGCCGCGACAGCTTGAACACGTCACGGAATGACAGTTCGCTGGCATCAAACGCGATGCGCGCGAGGTTGATGCCGAGCTCGCAATGCGCGCGCGGCGCTGCGTGATCGTTGCGACAGGCGCCGCAAAGTGCGAACGCGATCGTCCAAGCGAGTCTCAGAGCTGGTCGTCCTTCTCGTGTACGAACCGCCCACCGACGTGTGTAGAGACGATGCGTGCGGTCCACGTGTTCTCGGCGTCGTCGTAGCCGTCGGCTGGGTGTCATTCCGATTGTCATACTCGAACGAGGGACGCGTCGTGAACCCCACCGCAACGTCCTGGTCGAAGCTTGCCCTTTGGCGTCGACCTTTCTTCGGCAATCGGACTGCGACAACTTGCCTGGCGGGGGATCCTGGGGACACTGGACGCGGGAAATCCGCAGCATGATCGAACTAGACTACCTGGACGAGCTCGTGGCCGAGCTCTGGCTGCGCGAGCGCGGCGCGCGCGAGTCGGCGAGTCACCTGATGCGCGTGCTGTTCCGCGAGGAACGACTCCGCCCCAAGCAGCAGAAGCGCGTCAAGGAACTGTTTCATCGCATGCTGTCGTCGCAGGCGATGATCGACTACGCGCTCGAGGCTGCGGCGCCAGGTGCGATCGTCGAGGCGTTGCAGGCACCGGTGCGGGTTCTCGTGAGTCGGGTGCTCTCGGGCGATCTGTCACCCAAGGCCGCACGCGCGCGCCTCGCGTGGTTCGACTGGGAACGGGTCGCCCACGTCGCTGCCGAGATCCGTTGTCTCGACGATCCGGTGCGCCGCTTGCAACTCTCCGGGTCGATTCCCGAGTGGCTCGCGCGCCGGCTCGTGGAACTCTTGGGCGCGGAGGCACAACCCTGTTTGGATGCACTGATCGGCAGGGCGCCCGTCACGCTGCGCGCGAACACGCTGCGCTGTTCGCGCGATGAGCTTGCTGCGCGGTTGGCTGCGGAGGGCATCGAGACGCGCGCGACGCGCTTCGCGACGCATGGGCTCGAGGTGCTCACACCAGCGCAGCTCTTTCGGACGAAAGCGTTCCATGAGGGTTGGTTCGAGCTGCAGGACGAAGCGAGTCAGCTCGTGGCCGAAGTCGTCGCCCCGCCACCCGGCGGGCTGGTCGTCGACGTGTGCGCCGGCGCTGGTGGCAAGACGCTGGCGCTCGCGGCGGCGCTCGGCAACCGCGGCTCGGTCGTCGCGCTCGACGTGCACGCAGCCCGACTCGGCGAGCTGCGCCGTCGCGCCCGTCGCGCCGGCGCGCACAACCTGCGCGTGTTCCGCACCAAGGCCGACGCTTGGTCCGAAGAAGTCGTGGAACTCTTGCGGCGCGCGGACCGCGTGCTGGTCGACGCTCCGTGCAGCGGTCTTGGCTCGCTGCGGCGCAACCCGGACATGCGGCGCCGCATCAGCGAGGAGGAGATCCGCAGGCTGCGGGGCATTCAGCTTGACCTGTTGACGCGCACCGCGGCCCTGCTCCGTCCGCATGCACGCGTCGTCTACGCGACCTGCACGTTCCTGCCGGAGGAGAACGAGACCGTAGTCGCCGAAGTGTGCCAGCGCGACCCGCAGCTTGACCCGGTGCGCGTCGTCGAACTCCTGGGTGGCGAGCGCGGTCGACCGGTCGCGGATGCGGACGGCGTGTTCTTGCAGACGCTACCACACCGGCAGGGCACCGACGGGTTCTTCGCGGCCGTGCTACGGCGTCACGGAAACGTGCACTCCACGCGCCCCAAGACGAGGGCAACCGGCACAGAACCGTAGCTGCGACTGTCGGTGCTCGCGTCTGGGTTGTCACCCACGACGAACAGTTGATCGTCGCGCACGCTCGCCAGCCGCTTCACGGTGAGCAGGTCGGTCTGGATCGGATGGCGCAGGAGGACGACGTCGCCGACCCGAGGCTCCGCAGTCCGATAGGCCCGCGGATCGACCAGCACGCTTTGCCCCGGACGGATCGTCGGCAGCATGGAACTGCCGGCGATCCGCAAACGCCGCCGGCGGCGCAGCAGCCAAAGGCACGCGGCCAAGAGGCCGCACGGTGGCAACGCGGGAGTCGCGATCGATCGACCTAGCTAGCCGTGTAATAGGCGACGTCGCGCTTCTTGGTCGCCCAGAAGATCTTGTGGATCTTTTCGATGTGCCCCATGAGCGCCTCGGCGTGCTCCAGCGAAAGCTCGACCTTGACGGCGGAGCACTCCTTGGTCGCCTTCCAGAACGTGTCGTGCAGGTCTGGGTAGGCCTCCAGATGCACCGGCTTGAAGTAGTCGGTCCAGAGCACCAAAAGCTCGGTCTTGGCGAGGTGGGCCTGCTCTTCTTTGATCGCCACGTAGCGGCCGAACGTATTGTGGTACTGGGCGCAGGCCGCCTTGTCGCTCGGATCGGGCAGCTCGAGTGCCAAGAGCTTCTTGGTCATCGATAGCGCGGCCTCGGCGGCGATGCGCGCGGATGCGGGATCGTAGAC
>CAYSWE010000500.1:0-3892 GCA_964434515.1 uncultured Phycisphaerales bacterium
TGGAGGAGGATCCCGAGTATGCGCAGGAGTGCAAGCGGTTCGCTCGGGCGCTCGATCTCGAGGGCCGCGTTCGCTTCGAGGGGCGTGTGGCGGTGGACCGCGAGCTGCCGTCACTGGACGTGCTGGTTCTGACGAGCATCTCCGAGGCCCAACCCCTCGTGGTCCTCGAGGCGGGTGCCGTGGGCGTGCCAGTCGTCACCACCGATGTGGGGTGTTGCCGGGAACTCTTGGAAGGTCGGACACCCCAGGATCGCATTCTGGGGATCGGTGGATTGTTGACGCCCATTGCATCTCCAGGTGCGACCGCGCAGGCGATCTTGGAGCTGCACGCAGATGCCAGTCTGCGCGTGCGCATGGGGCAGAGCTTGCAGGCGCGCGTGCGCCGCTACTACGACCAAGGCGATATGGTCCATGACTATCGCGCGGTCTACGAACACTGGATTGGGGCCGCGTGATATGGCAGGCATCGGCTTCGAACTGCGCCGACTGATCTCCGCCGAGCGTGGGGCGGTTTCTAAGATTCGTGCCTACGCGTCTGCAGGACTGATCTCGTCTGGGCCTTGGATCATGACCGCGCTGACGCTCTGTCTCGTAAGTCTGGTGGGGAGCTTCGAGTCGAGCGCCACGAGTTCGCGCGTGTTCCAGGCCATTGTGACCTATGCGTTCGCCTTCAGTCTCGTCACGGTCGGCGCGGTGCAGATGGCCGTCACGCGCTGGATTGCGGACATGCTCTATCGCAAGGAGCACGAGCGAATCCTTTCGGCGTTCCTCGCCATGTTTGCCGGTGTCGCTCTGCTGCAGACCGTGGTGGGCGGTGGCTTTTCCTGCGTCGCTGGACTCGGTGTAACGACGGGGTTCTTGGCGACGGCCCTCTACGTAACCGTCAGTCTCATCTGGCTCGCGCTCGTCTGGTTGACGGTGATCCGCGAGTACAATCAGATCTTGTTGGCCTACTCGGTGGGCGCTGTGACCTCGGTTGTTCTCATGTTGTTCTGGGGACACATCACGCGGGGCAATGGCGAGTCGCGCAACGGCTTCCTCGGTTCGTACGCCGCTGGTCAAGCTCTGACCCTGACCCTCCTCGTGCGGCTGCTCGTCCGGGGATTGGAGGATGGCGAACGGGATTTTTCGGCTTGGGCGTGTGTGCGCGCCTACCCGGCGCTCGTTGTTACCGGGCTTGCCTACAGCCTGGGAATCTGGGTCGACAAGATGGTCTTTTGGTTCGGCTCCGGGCTCGAGGCCGCTCCCTGGATCCACTGCCATCCGCTCTACGACACCACTTGCTTCTTGGCGTATGTCACGGTGATTCCGGCGCTGTCGATCAACTTGATCCACCTGGAGACGTCGTTTTACGAGCACTACCGGCGCTACTACCTGGCGATCCTGGGGCACATGCCACTTGCTACGCTCGAGGACCGTCGCGTTCGCATGATGGACGACCTGCGGGCGGGCGTGGTCAAGCTCATCCGGCTGCAAGGGGCGATCTCCGTTGCGGCGATCGTGCTCGCTCCCTGGATCCTGGACGCGTTAGGGATTCCGGCCATGGCCGTGCGCGTGTTCCGATTCGCGTGTCTCGGTGCGTTCTTCCATGTCCTCCTGCTGATCACGATTCTCATCCAGCTCTACTTCGACCTACGTAAGCAGGCCTTGGTGAGTGCGCTCGTGTTCCTAGTCGCTAACACGGTGGGGGCGCTGGTCAGTGTGCGCTTCGGCTTTGCGGTCTACGGAGTCGGGTATGCCGCAGCGACGCTCTTCGCCGTTGTCGTGGCTTTCGTGCTGCTCGATCGCGCCCTGCGTTGGCTCGACTATCTGACCTTCGTTACGCAACTCGAGGTCAAGCGTCGCTCGTGACGGGTCCTACTGCAGCAACCGGAGCGGCGTCGTCGGGCTGGCTGCGTCGACACTCAGCTTCGTCAGGTCGATCAAGACCGCGGAGTGCTGCAGCGACGTGCCGGCGAGGAATGGCAGGAAGCCCTGGGGTAGGGCGATCCGTGCTGTGCCGTTGCCCGATGCGCCGAGGAATGCGATCGAGGTCTGGATGAAGGTGTTGGGGTTGGACAGCGTGAGGTTGAGGTAGGCGTCCGGGTTGAGTGGCAACACGACATTGCCGTTGAGGGGGATACCGGGCCTGGTGCCGCTCATGCCACCGACGACGATGTAGAGCTTGTTGGCGTTCTGCGTTCCACCGTGAATCGAGAGCGTCTGGGTGCCACCGGCTGCGAGCGAGATCTCGTGGATATCGATGGTCAGCAGCAGCCCGGTCGTGGACTCGATGCGAGCCATCCCAGCACCCGATGCGATGGCGCTGGACTCCGGTGCGCCAAAGATGACGTCAGGCTGGTTGTCGCCGTTGACGTCGCCGGCCATGCGGACGACGTAGCCGAAGTGGTCACCGGCCGCGGTTCCGAAGTAGGAGCGTAGCTTGGTTCCGTCCTTGCCCGAGAAGATGAACGCCGCGCCGGCGTCGGTTGCCTTGGTGTCGTCCTTGTGTGCGCCAATCAGGACGTCCGCGTACCCGTCACCGTTGAGGTCGCCGGCGGGCACGACGGGCTCGCTAAAGAAGTCTCCGGTGTTGCTCCCGCGCAGGGTGCGGATGGCACTGCCGGTCTTGCCCGAGAAGATCCGGGCGTAACCCTTGCCGACCGAAGTCGAAAAGAACTGCGGAGCGCCGACGATGACGTCCGGCGTCCCATCCTTGTCGACGTCGCCTACACCGGCAACGGAGTGCCCAAAGTTGTCGGTCGTCGTGTCACCGTTCCACTGGAACAGCATGGCGCCGGTCTTGCCGGAGAACACGCGCGCCGCCCCCGAGTTGATGCCGGTGTTGTCGTCGTCGGGGATACCGACGATCAAGTCATCGTGGCCGTCCTTGTCGAGATCGCCGGCGCCGCCGACCGAGTGACCGAAGAAGTCGGTTGCTGCGTCGCCGTCAAAACGCCAGATGAGCGTGCCGGTCTTGCCGGAAAAGACGCGAGCGAGTCCCGTGTTGGGGCCGTGCTTGGTGCCACCGTGGCCGCCGACAATGATGTCCGGCCAGCCGTCCTTGTTGACGTCACCCGCGGCACCGACGCTGATCCCGAAGATCTCACGTGCGCTGCCACCAGGCAGCGAGAACAACACCGCCGACGTCCGGCCCGAATACACGGTTGCCTGGCCGGACAAGAATCCATTGGGGCTCGAGAATGGCGCCCCCACGACGAAGTCCTGCGTGCCATCCTTGTCGATGTCACCGACGTTGGCGATGGCCCAGCCGAACTCATCGCCAGCGGAGTTTCCGCCGAGCGTGTTCAGGATGGCGCCGTCCATGCCAGACACGATCTGCACCGCACCGGTGTTTGGACCGTGGCCCGCGGCACCGGGTTTGCCGATCGCGACATCCGCGTGGCCATCGTTGTTGATATCCCCGAGTCCGGCGACAGCAAAGCCCGTGCGTGCAGCCTGCACCTTGCCGTGAAGGGAGTAGAGGTGGGTCTGCGCCAGGGCAGAGGAGGTGACGAGGAGCGTCAGGCAGAGGCCTGGCGCGATTGTGCGGGCGAGATGGATCATGGTGTTGGACAAGCTGGTTCTCCCCTCTATTAGACCGGTTCCTCGAAGAAAGTTACACCACCTAGAGGGACTCGATTGGGATCCCTGCCGCGTCGCCGGCCGCGGGGCGGTGCCACCGGAGGTTCGGGGCGATCCAGGAGTTGTGTGATTCCGCCAAGTGCGGCCCGATCCTGGAGTCCTCGGGGCGAAGCGAATCTCGCCCCAGGTGCCGCCTCCACGATCCGCAAACGGTGCACGACACGCTTGGGCGAGATGGCCCGCGGGCGCAGGAGCGCGTCGTAGGCGAGGAAGGGTTCTCCTGCCGTTTCTGTGGGTGAATCGACAATGGTTTGCCTAAGGGAGAGGA
>CAYSWE010000501.1:0-3874 GCA_964434515.1 uncultured Phycisphaerales bacterium
ACTTGAGCGGCATCACGAACAGGCTCGTCTTGCCGGGCTTGGCCAAAGGCGCCATGTGCACCGGACGATCCAGGACGAACTGGCGCACGACCGGGTTCTTCTTGGGATCGAACTGGAGCTTCCCGACGTAAACCAAACTCTTGCCATCCGCAGCCCACCGCACGCGGTGTCCCGTGAGGAACAAGAAGTCGCTGAGCAGTAGCTCGCCGCCACCGGCGGTCGGAAACATGACGGCCCGCGCCTTGCCGCTCCCCGGAGCGAACTGCATCGTCGCGATCCACTTGCCGTCCGGCGACAGCTCCGGAATCCCGCGATGCTGGCCCGGCAACCACGACAGCGGCTGCTTCGACCCGGACGCGGCCTGCATGCGCCACACCTGGGAACCCGAACCGTGCGTGCCGACCAACCCGGCATGCTGAAACGCGAAGTTCTTGCCGTCGTCGATCCAGCGACCGTGTTGCACGAGGGACTGGATCGGCTTCGGCGTAATCAGGCGGAGCTTGGATCCGTCGAGGTTCGCCTCATAGAAGAGGTACGTGAACAGAAACGCTGCCGACGTCGCGAGGATCTTCTTGCCGCTCGGATCGAGCGAGAGACTCGACACCCCAGGGACCGTCGTGATCAGGTCCTTGGTCTTGCCCGTCGCAAGCTCCACGCGGAAGATCGGCGACGTCTTGCCCTGACGACGCGCTCCATAAATCGCCTTGCCGTCCTTGCTCACGAAGAAGAAGTCCAGCACGCCCTTGCCGGCCAGGTTGGCGACCACGCGCCTGACGCGCCCATCACGGCTCACACGCCGAAGAACATCGCCGGCGAAAATCAGGAGGGAGGCACTGTTGGACTCCCACAGGTAGGTCATCGCGGCGCCGGCCTTGAAGACCTCGGTCACCCCTGGAGAAGACGTGGACGCCACGAACAGGCGACCGGCCCCCTGGAACGACACAAACTGCCCGTCCGGCGAGAGTGCCGCGTCGAAGTAGGGAAGTTTGCTATCACTGAGGATTCTCTCCTGCCCCGAGGCGGCGCCCGAGAGCAACAAAGTGGCGAGCAACAGAGGCTGGCATCGAGCTAACGGCATCGGATGGGACCTTGGAGGTTCTCGTTCTTCTCTATGGATAGCCTACCGCACGGCGAGGGTCACGGTGCTACGCTCAGCATCGAGCCGCGGAGAAGAAAGAGTTCCCCTGGTTGCAGCCAGGCTCGTAACTTGGGACGCGTCTCGACCAGAACAAAACCTGGACGTCGTCGGCCGCGTAGGCTCGAGCAAGCAACATGCAAAGGATCGTAGTTTTTGGGGCCGTTCTCGCCCTCTCCCTGTCTTCCCCGCCGGCCAATGCCCAAGACGACGGTACCACCTTCAAGCCCGACGAGCTGCCGGCCAGCTGGCCAACCGCAGCGTCGAACACGCGCGAGACGCCCAGCAAGAATGCCAACACGGGACGGACCGCGGTCCTGCTGAAGGCGCTCAAGGACCCGCGACTGACGCTCTTCAAGGTGTCCCGCGCCTTCCTCCCCGGGCGCGCCGGCTCGGCTCCCAAGCTCGTCGACGCCACGGATGCCTGGCTCGTGCTCAAGGATGGGCGAATCACCGAGTTCCTCAAGGAACCGACGAGCCCGGTGAAGATCCGCGAGGACCAGGTCAAGGCCAAGCTCGTCGACCTCGCCAAGGACTGGCCTTCGAGCTTTGCCATGCCCGGGATCTGCGATGCCGACAGTCGCTGGTTTCGCATCCGCAGGGAATACGCCGACACGGGAGCCAACGAGGCGGTCCGTGCCGCCGAGGACCTGGAGACCTGGCAGAAGGGGTGGCGCGACGTGCTGCGCCAGGGTGGCGTCACGACGCTGTTCGTCCCGGCGAGTCAGGTCTCGCGCACATCGGGCCCGGGCGCGCTGCTCGCGCTCGACACGGGAAACGGTGTCACGGTTGAGTCCAAAGACGGTGCACTCTTCTTCCGGGCGGCAACCCTCAAGACACGTGGAAACTCGCTGTCCCGCGCCTCCGTCGCGAAGGCGCTCGACAGCGCCATGGACGCCGCAACCAAGTATGAGAAAGCCCGCAAGAAGTGGAAGAAGGACGTCGCCGAGTACAAGAAGAAGCGCAAGGCCTTCCTGGCCTACTACAAGCTGCACCCGATGAAGAAGGGCGACGCCAACGACGCCGCGACGCCACGACCCCGGCGCAGCGGACGACGCTTCCGGCCGACGCGCGCGCAAATGATGATGCTCATGAAGCTGCCTCCAGCAGAGCGCGGCGCGGCCATCGCCAAGCTGCGGGCCGCGGCGCAGGGCGGCGCCAAGAAGCCAACGACCGGCAAGAAAACGGCAGCTAAGAAGAACACCGCCGGCAAGGCTCCGCCGCGGCCGAAGTGGCCCAAGCAACCGGCCGTAAGCCGAGCCAAGGAAGCGCTGCTCGAGGTCCTCCACGGAAAGCGTGCCCTGCGCATCGAGGCGCATCGCGCCGCCGAGATCCGCGCGATCCTCAAGGTGACGCAGGACAACTCCATCGACAAAATCGCGATCGTCGGCGCAACCGAAGCCTGGAAGGTCGCCAAAGAGCTGCGCGTCGCGGGAGCGAGCGTCGTGCTGCGACCGGAGTCGGTCCCGACGCGCGGCATCGACGCGCTCGAGGATCACATGGCGACCAACGCGGCGAGACTGGCCCGCGAGGGCGTACCGGTCGCGTTCGGCTCGGCCGGGACCTGGCGCGCCCGCTGGCTGCCACTGCTGGCCGCTCGTGCTGTGGCCGAGGGGATGTCGGAGGCGCAGGCACTGCAAGGCCTCACGCAGAATGCCCTCGACAGCGCCGGTCTTGGCAACGCGAAGACCGGGCTCGTCGTGTTTACCGGATCCCCACTTTCGTCCACGTCGCGTGTCTTGTGCGTGGCCAGGGAACACGTGCAGATGATCGGAGACTCCAAGTGATGATACGCACACCCCCAAGGGCCCTCAGCACAACCACCGTCATCCTGTGTGTCGCGATCTCCGGCTTGGTATCGCAGCGAGGGGCAGCTCAACAGAAGACCCCGCAACAGAAGACCGCGTCGCTCGTCATCCATGCAGCCAGCGCATGGCTCACGCCCGATCGCACAACGAGTCATCCCAGCATCCTCATTCGCGACGGTAAGATCGCTGCCGTAGAGGCGCGCGCAGAGCCGCACGCCAAAGCCGGCTTCGAGGCAAACGTGCCTGTGCTGACGTTTGAACACGCCGTGCTGACTGCAGGGTTCGTGGACGCCCACACGCAGGCTGACGCCGCCAAGGAGCTCGCCGAGGCCGTGGAGTCGTTCACTCCCGAGCTGCGCGCCGCGCGCGCCTACGATCCGTTCGCGCCTGCCTGGCGCGAGCTGCGGCGACGCGGCGTCACATCGGCGCTGCTCGCTCCCAGCGACCGCAGCCTCGCTGGTGGTAGCGCGGCCTTCGTCAAGACCGCGGTGGCCAACGCCGGTGGCGATCCGGACGCCTACCTTAAGCTCTCCTTCACCAAGGACATGCTGCAACGCGAGCGACGACCAACGAGCCTCATGGGCGCGACCGAATACCTGCGCGCGAGCTACGAGTCACTCAAGAACGCGCAGGCCGCGACGCTGTCGCCGGCGCAAACACAGATCGCCTCGACACTCGGCGGCGGCCGCATGGTCGGGCTCGCTTGCCGAACGCCCCGGGAGATTCTCGCGGCGCTCGACCTCGTCCAGGCCTATCAGCTGCAAGCGTTCCTCGTGCACGCCAATGACGCGGCGAAGGTCGCCGCGCAGATCAAGGCAGCAGGCGTCAGCGTCGTGCTCGACCCGCTCCACTTCGACTCGTCGCGCCGCGCGCTGAGCTTGCCGGCCGAGCTGCTCGCGCAAGGGATTCCGTTCGCTTTCGCCGGTGAATC
>CAYSWE010000502.1:0-3871 GCA_964434515.1 uncultured Phycisphaerales bacterium
GGAGGAGGCCCGCCGGCGATTGGCGGAAGCCGCGCGTGCAGCCCCCATGGACAGCACCGTGCGACATCGCGTGCTCTGGGTTGGGCTTGGGCTCCTACCTGACGACGAGTTTGTCGCAATCCTCACCGACGGCGAACGGCTCACACCCACAGCTCCCTATTGGCGCGCGCATCGCGCCCGGCTCGCGTTTCGGGCACACGACTACGCGGCGGCCGCGACGGGCTTCGCAGCGAGCCTGCCTGCCATCCCGGCCGGCCAACCCGGAGTGCGCAGCCTCTGGCTAGACTACGCCGAGAGCCTCGCGAGGACCGGACGCAAGGCCAAGGCCATCCGCACCCTCGAACGCCTACGCCGCGACCGGGCGTTTGCGAAGCCACCGTATCGAGCGACGGTGGAGGCCCGGCTGCGGGCTCTGCGTTAGTGGGTTGGCACTCAGTGTGCCGCTGGCCACCGCAGACTCGACACCGAGGTCAAGCGTCCCTGCCGACCTGGGCTGTTTGGCGCGCGCATCCAACCTGGTACAGGCTGAAGGCTGCCAGCGCAACTGCGGCTCCGGGGTTTGCGACGGCGTTCGGAAGCAGGATGCGGATACGGTTGCGATACTCCTCGAGTGCATCGACTAGGGTGTGGGCCGCCTCGGTCTCAAGGTCCTTGAGCCGCTCGAAGTCGAGCACCAAGTGATCACGCGTGTGCCGCAGTGCAGCGCTGACTCGCGCTGCGACCTTGACGGCATCGTCGCGGTGGAGGAGCCCATCGAGTCGCAGCCACACAGTATGTTCGGGGCGTTGCTCGACCGAAATCGAGCGCAACAGGCCTTTCAGAGGACGCCAAGCACGCGCCAACCGGGGAGCTTCGGCGGGAAGCCGATAGACGTGTCGCACGAGTCTCGGGTTCTGAAATATGTCGAGGCGCAGCTTGATGGACGTCCATATGGCCGCCACGACGGCGGCGACCGACGCGATCCGATCCTTCCAAGTCGGCTTTCCGAGAGCGCTGTGCACGGCGCGCTGCAGACGCTTGATTCGTCCGCGGACGGCGCGGTTGGGAGCAAAGAGACGACCGGGAAGGAAAATCGCGTAGGCCTTGCGGATCTCCCGCGCGAATCGCTCGGCCTTGCGGCGGAGCGCCGGGTTCGTCGATGCGCCGAGAGTACGGTAGCCGTTGAGCCAGGTATCGACCGAGCGATACACGGTAGGACCGAGTCTATGGAAGTCCTCGCGGAAGCAATCGCGCTGCTGCCGCTCGATCGCCTGCGCGCTCAACGACGGGTGCTTGACCATCGCCGCGAAGCCATCGCAAGCCTTGTAGTAGAGTTCCGGATCCGCCAACAGGTCCTCACGTAACAAGCCGTCCTGCTTGACCCTCTCGAAGAACGGTGTGCCGGGAGTCGGCCCATAGATGAGGAACTGACACAGGTCGGGCTCGAGTTCGAGCAAGCCGTCCAATTCCTCCCGAACGATCGCTGCATCCTGATACGGCATACCGACGATCATCGAGGCTAGGATACCAATCCCGTGGGTCTTGAGATCCCGAAAGAGTTCGGCGACGTCACGGCCCTTCTGCTTGGCGAAACCCGAACGCGCCCCTTCGTAGCCAATCCAAAAACCGTCAATACCCATCTCTACGATCTGTTCGGTCGTGTATTGACTGATTGCCTTGATGCTCGAGAAGACGAACATAGAGATGACCTTGCCACTCGCCAGGACCTGGTCTCGAAACTCGAGTGCGCGACGCTTATTGAGCAGGAAATCCTCATCGAGCACGACAAGCGATATGCCAGGATCGATTTCCAGGTACCGTTCAACGACCCGGAATATGTCGGCGCCGGTCGGAAGGAGCTTGATATGCTTTCGCTTGAAGAAGTGTGAGGTGCAGCAGAAATCACAGCCATTCGGACAGCCAAGTCCAGCGAAAATCATGCCTGTGCGTGAGACAGGGACACTGAAAACCTTGAGCCGGCTAACAATGAGCGGGTGCTTGTAGGTTCGATTGGTGCCAAGCTCGGGCTCACCGAGAAGGCGCCGCATGAAGGCCACACCCTCTTCGCGACAGACGTGGTCGCCATAGGGATCGAGAAAGTCGTCTGGAAGAACAGTGCCATAGCCTCCAAGCACGATCTCCGCGCTGGGAGCGTGCTCGCGCACCAGCGCCACGACGTCCTTCATGCGGTGAAACACCGCCAACAGAAACGAGACGCACACGTAGTCGTATCCCTTTTCCAGCTCAGCGATCAACTCCCGCCTGGACGGATACTGAAGCACGACGCTGGGAGTCTCCAAGTTCTCTGCCACGTACTCGAGCGAAAAGTGCAGATGCAGCGATCGCGGGCTAAACAGCCCCTGGGCCCGAGTGACCTGCCGGTGCAGGAGTTCGTAGCCGACGCTCGGCGCATCCCCGTAGGCCGGACCAATGGGACGGCAGACGCTGGTAAACAGGACCTTCTTCATGATGAGGAGTTGTGTCGGAGAGTTCGTGGACCATGACCAGAAGTGCCCCCGCCGCGCACCGACACGTGAACCTATTCTTGCTCTGGCCCTAGCTCAAACCTCGAATCCAAGCTGGCCGGTTTATGACGGGACCGTGGCCATGTCAGAGAGAAGTGCGCCGGGCCAACTCCGTTTTTGGTTCGCCGCGCGGTAGGGTTCAATCCTCGTCCACGAGCGAATCCGGAAACCCCTCGACGAAGGTGCGGATCTCGTCGCGAACGCGCCGGTAGAACGGCAACGCGGCCGCGTCGTCCGGTGCATCCCTCGCCAAACGCGGCGGATCGTCGAAGCTCCGGTGCACGACCACCGTGTCGCCATGGAACACCGGGCACGCCTCATGCGCCGAATCGCACACCGTGACGACGTAGTCCAAGTCGTGATCGCGGAAGTCCTTGACGTGCTGCGACCGTTGGCCGCGGATGTCGACCCCGGCCTCGGCCATGGCTGCAACCGCCAACGGATTGAGCCCGTGTGGATCGGTGCCCGCGGAAAAGGCCACCACGCGGTCAGCCAGGAGTCGTCTGGCCCAGCCCTCTGCCATCTGGCTTCGACAAGAATTGCCGGTGCAGAGAAACAGGACCCTGAGCTTCTTGTCGTTATCCGCCATCGCCGACCTCGGTTCCACGCGTACTATCGCGTCCGTGCCAAGCCGTGGCCACGGAGAAATCCGCGGCGACTAGCTGTTCCGTCGAGTTCTTGAATCACCTCACTAGAAACGTGGCCGACGGAGGTCGGCCGGCCGCGTCCGTGTCTCAACGCGCTTCGATCTCCTCGAACATGTGGGCAAGCACGCGCGGCAGACTCAGGATGGCGCTGTGATGATCGCCCGGCAGCCACAGATGATGCTGCGCATCGAGGCGCGCGGCTTTGGCTAAGATCCGCGCCTGCGCCGGACGCACAACCGTGTCGTCCTTAGCCGAATAGAGCCAGGTCTTGGCCGGATCGAGACGCTGCGCTAGGCGCGCAGGGTCTACGGAATCCAGGATCGCGTCCAAGCGCGCGCCGGCGATCCCAGCGCGTTCGAAGGCGCGCAGGACCTTATGACTGTCCCGCCTGCCCTTGCGAATGATGTCCCGCAGCCCCCCTCCGGCCAACATCAAGAACTGCCCAGCAAAGTCATCGGCAAGCCCCGCACTGAGCGCCGCCACGATACCTCCGAGGCTCGTACCCTGCAGATAGATGCGCTTGGCATCCACTGCCGGAAGGCTGGCGATGCAGTCCTGCGCGCGCTGCACATCGGCCGCCGCCTGGCGTACACGATGCTGAAAGAAACGCATCGTGTGACGGTCATACCGCCCCCTCCGTTCGGCGTACCCCGGCATGTGCAGCAAGAAGCCATGCATGCCACGGTTGGCCGCGCTGCGCGCAATTCCGCGTGCCAACTC
>CAYSWE010000503.1:0-3856 GCA_964434515.1 uncultured Phycisphaerales bacterium
CGAATACTTGCCGTCACTGCCCGGGAAGCCGAGGTCGTTGCCCCAGACTTGGGTGCCCGAGAAGGCGGCGCCGGGATCCCCGGCAAGGCCTTGAGGGGCACCGTGTTCCCAGTCGTCGCCGAGGCCTGCGGACAAGTGCGTCCAGCCGTTGTCGCCGGCAGATTCGAAGTCGTCGAAGAAGGTCAGCTGCAGGTCGCCGATGCTGAAGCTCTGGGTCACTCCCGGCGCGCCGCTCGGAAAGAACTCGCCACGGCCGTGACGAAACGAGCCTTCCATCGTCGAGAAGCTCGCGTGTGTCGGTCCTGGCCAGTTGAGCGAAAGGACCCAGCGTTGCCGCAGCGGGTCGAACACGCGAATGCTGATGCCAAACGTGTTCTTTCGCGCGCCGGACCGACCATCCCATTCCTCGAGCAACGCCTTGCCACCAAGAATCGGTCGAATCCGCGCCCGCGCGTCGCCAGCGTCCGCATAGACGCCGCCCTTCTGCAGGCTTCGGTTGTGAACCGTCCACTCACCAACCCAAAAGTCGAACTCGCGCTCATGCGGACTCCCATAGGCCGGGGACAAAAACGTCGCCCCGACCTGCGCAGAGACTCCCGACGCCAAGAGCATAGGAGCAGCCACGCTGGATGAAATCCAGAGAAGCAAGCAAGAACGCCACATAGTCGCATCTCCAAGAAACACGCTCCACCATGGCGCCGTCCGCCGGACTGCGAAAGACTCCACGCTGCGGATTGATTCCGGAGCCAATGCCGCATCCGGCCATTGGACCGTCGCAGCCATGCCGGGCTTCTGGACTACGGCGCGCCGTCCGTCCGCTGGCGATCGTGGCGAGCCAGAGCCGCCCGCATCTTTTTCTCGGCTTCGGTGAGCGCGCTGCGCGTGTCTCGCACCGTGCGGCCGCAATACGCAGCCGCGTCGACTACGGAGCGTGTCTTCCAGCGAGCCATCACAGCCTCTGATTGGCGATGCGTGAGCCGTGCGTCTTGGCAGATCTGCCGGAGGACACAATCCAGATCGACATCCGGCTCGTGCGCGCCGGCCGGCGGCATCGCGCACGCGCCCATCGCGACATCAGCTTCGTCCAAAGAGACGAGCCCTCCCAGACGGCGCCGATGTTTGAGAATCCTGCGGCGCAGCGCCTCGTGCAGCCATCCGCCCGCATGCGAAATCTCGCCGCGGGCGAGAGCGTCCAAGAAAGCGCTGACGGTCTCGTCGATCGCCGCCTCACAGACACGGACATCCGAGCACATCCGAGACGCCGTCTCACGAAGCCATGCGCAAAGGCGGTCAAACCCGAGTGGAACCCTCCCTTGCGTCATGACCGCCACTCCAGGATCCAGTCCATCGCGGGCCTCCTATGTTCATGGGCTGAATCACACGGGCGGACGGCATTCCAGTTCCAAAATTCTACTGGCGCAGCCGAGAATAGGAACGGATTCCTGTGCAAACTCTAGAAGCGCCAGCCCGGCACGAGGCGGAGACCATTCGCCGTATGGCGAACGTAGGCGGGTGGAGAATCTCCGATCATTGCCCACCACAGCGAATCCTCGATTCGATAGCAACGAATCCAATCCTCAACGGATATCGCTTCGCAACGCGACGCCCAGGAGCGCGCCCGCAAGGACCGCTGCCAGAATCGATCGCCGGACGACCGAAGCACGGACGGGTCGAGCAGAGGCGCGGAGCACGAGGCTGGCCACCAACCCTGATGCCAAGACAAAGAAGACGATCGGTGCAGGCACCCGGAGCGTGCCAAAGCATCCGCAACTGCTCGACGAGCCAAGGAACATCGACGCGCCATGTCCGAGCAAGAGCAGGCTCGCCAACGTTGCCGCCACAACGAGGACCCAAGGGCCCGCACGAAAGCAACTTCCGACTCTCGACATCGTGTCGGCGCCGCTCACAGCGCTGCGCTCCCTCGACAACCGCTTGTCCGGAATTGGAGACTCATGCTTCCGCGGGCCCTTAGTCCATCGAAATCCGAGGAGAAGGAGGCTGCCGATGCCAACCTCGGCGATGGAGAGAACGTCGACCAGACCTCGCAATCGACCAGGAGATAGCCCGGTCCATCGGGCAGCGTGCACCGCGGGAAGGGGAGCGCCGATCTTGAGAATTCCGGACAAGACGAGCATGACTGCGAACACGAACAAGAACGCGCGCCAGCACGAAGCCGGTCCGGAGTCTGTCGTCGATCGACGCAGGGCGGCACTGCGAGAGAGGCTCATCCGGCCGAGTCAACGGGCATCGGGCAGCGTCCAGCGACGCCGTTCCCCGGCGCCAAGCTCGACCCTCCATCGATGACTTGCGTGCGACGTCTGCTCGAGTTCGACGAGTTCGTAACGTCCTTCCGCCAGTCCGGCAAAACGCTCAGGCTTCCCGCGAGCAACGGCGAAGCGCCAGGCGATCCCCGTCGCTCGATCCACCAGCGCCATCCGCCGAAGCCCCGCCACCCTTGCCGAGACTTCGAGTGTGGCGAGGCCACTCGGTACGACCAACTCGACAGTTGCGACCGCGTCTTGGCGAACTCGGACATGCGCGGTCGCGAGCACCCGATCATACTTGCCGAGCAAGACGACCGCTGTCGGGATTGCCCAAAGGCGTCGGAGTGTCGTTCGACGATCGCCGCCAAGCGGAACGACGCGCGCCCGCACGCTTTAGACCGGTGTACATGGCGTCATAAGCGAGAACGCGACACTGAGGGAGATCGAGAATCGACGCTTCCCCCGAGACGTGAACTCGGACCGAACCCGACCGCCCCAATCTACATGGGGATCCGTCTCCAGGTGCAGATGGGCAACGCGCACGATCGAACCGCCCAAACCGCCCATCCGCCGTCCATACCCAACCAGCCCAGAGCGCCTCTTCAAGCCGACGCAACACAAACACACCACGCGAATCGAGTCGCAGCTGCAGCGGAACCGCCCGAACACGCCGCGCGAAAACCTCCCGCTCCAAGGCCTTGTGGTCCAGCTTGTAGGGGGCGACATACAAAGTCGACGCCGGCCGCGGCTCTCGCACACGAACACGGACGGCCCCATACTTGGGAATCCGAAGCGGTGCCAGAATCTGTTGGCCCTCGTGCAGGTCGATCGACACTCCAAGATCCTGAAACTTCCGCGCGCGGCTGGACAACACGAGCCGTCGCCGGCCCGGGGCCATCGGCCCCAGGGTGAAACTCCCGCCGGCAGCCAGTTCGCAACGCGCCCCGATCTGCGTGGGCATCGACTGGACATACACCACGGCGCGGGCACCGGCGTTCGACCTGGCGCGAGGAGGAACCCCTGGAAGGGCACCGCCAGTCGACACGACGTTCCGAACTCCACGCGCCCATAGGGTCGCCCCTGCCTGTCGATGAGAAGCATATCGGTAGCTGGAAGGAGCGAATCCGAAGTCGGCAGAAAGCACACCGCCGCCGCCTGTGCCGGCCTTGGCCCCAGAGGAGGCTTGCCAACGGGCTGGACACGACGCACACCCTGGACGGGAATCCAGACAGAATAGAACTCTCGTGTCTTCTCGGAAGTCGCTTCCGCGGCGGCGATTCCCACCTCCTGGCGATAGACCTCTCTCTGCGGCGCAATGTCCGATCGAGGGGCAACCCGTGGCCAGATTTGCGCGTCCCGGTAGCGATCCTCTGCGCCCGGCCGAGTTCCTACAACTCGCCGCGGCTCGGGCCCAGATCCCCACATTCGCGGCGGATCCGACCGCGCTTGTGCTGGCGCATGGAAGAAGCGATCGGCCGCCAAGACTCCTGCCCTCGTAGCACCCAACGCACTCGTGTCGACCAGACAGCCGAGGACCGCGCCGACCGCGAGCGCAACCAGAGCCTGGAGCATCACCGAGCGTGACTCGCGGC
>CAYSWE010000504.1:0-3854 GCA_964434515.1 uncultured Phycisphaerales bacterium
CGTGGTCCGCGGGCCCTGTCGGGGCCTCCGGGGTAAGCCGAAGTCGGCCGCGATGGCGGCGCAGGTGCTCGGGATCTTGCTGCGTGCCGGCTGGTGCGACGAGGTCGCCGAACTCGGCCGCTACTATGCTCGCTGCTTCCCCGGGGATGCTGCGATCGGTGGGCGCATTCACGAAGCCGACGATGTTCTCTTGTTCGAACAGCTGCTCGTCGACTTCGCTCGCAACCTCGACGGCATGCGCGAGTGGCCCGGGCTCGAAGGCGCCGTCGAGCGCCTGCGCGACGTCTTGCGACGAGCGCTGGGGCACGACGTCGTTGGAGAGCCGCGCTTCCTCAGTTTTCCTGTGCTCGGCGGTCGACTCATGGATCCGTTCGGACCAGGGCTCACGGCGTGGCTCGACCGCTACAACAGGCATCTGATCTTTGGTGAGTTCGAGGGCGGACTGGCCGTGCTGTATGGGACCAGGTTGCGCAAGGCGCCGCTTTCGCCGAACCCGAACCTGCCGCTCAACGGGCGCTGCTACGAAGTGGTCGTGGAGGAAAAATCCATCAGTCATGGGCGCTCTATCGGCGTGACGGACCTCGCGGGGATCGCGCTTTGGAATCATTACCTCCTCGATGCACGGTCGATTCGCGACTGGACGGCCGGCGTCTTGGCGATCCGCGATCAGTCCGAAGCCGAAGGACGAACCGCCCTGCGCCAGGACCCGATTGCCGACGTCGCGGCGTTGGATGTGTCACGGCCCTGCGAAGCGAACTGGAAGCTCCTCGCGCGCGGCGGCGTCGGCGCGCCGTGGACCGAAGCGCGCACCTGGCGCGCCGTGTATCGCCTACTTCAGTTGCATGAGCGTGCCCACTTGGTCGATGCGCAGCGCTTTCTTCCCGTCGTCTCCCACTTCGGTCCCGCGCTTTGGCTCTTTGCCGCCGCGGGCTTCTCGCCGGTCATGCTCCGCGCGAGCCTTGAGGGGCGCGCCGAGCTAGCGGCGCTCGCCTTCGGCGCGGACCCAAGGCTGGCGTTGGCGCACCTCGTCACGTTCGTGGCGGAGCCGTATGCGTACGGACGCAGCGTCCACCAGGTCGGGTTCCAGCGCATGCTGGTTCGCCTCCTGAAGCGTTGGCAGAGCGACGGTGCACCGGGCGCGAAGGATCCCAAGAGGAACCTCATCGCGCAGATCGACCGGATGCCAATCGAAAACGCCGTGCGCTATGCGCGTCAGTTGCTCGCGGACGACGGCTTCTAGCGTGCGCCCCGCTGGAACAAGACCACGCGCACGGTTCGCGCCAGGATCGACAGATCGAACAGCAAGCTCATGTTCTTGATGTAGTAGAGATCGTACTGCAACTTCGCACGGGCATCATCGATGGATGCGCCGTAGGGATACTTGATCTGCGCCCATCCGGTGAGCCCGGGTCGGACGGTAAGGCGTTCGAGATAGTACGGGATCTCCTTCGAGAGCTGCTCGACGAAGAACGGGCGCTCCGGCCTTGGGCCTGCGAACGACATGTCGCCCACCAGCACGTTCCACATCTGTGGGAGTTCGTCGAGGCGGGTCTTGCGGATGAAGCGTCCGACCTTGGTGACGCGGTCGTCGCTCTTGTGGGCCCACACGGGTCCCGTGTTTTTCTCGGCGTCTGCACGCATGCTGCGGAACTTCAGGACGGTGAAGTCTCCGCCGTGGAGTCCGGTGCGCGTCTGGCGAAAAAACACTGGGCCGCGCGAGTCCAGCTTGACCGCGATCGCGACGAACAGCATGAGCGGCGCGGCGAGGATGAGTCCGAACAAGGCGAGCAGGATGTCGAACGTCCGTTTGGCGCCAAGCACGAGACGCGACTTGCGAAACCCGCTGCCGAAGATGAGGTAGCTCGGCCGCAAAGAATCGAGACTGATCTTGCCATGCAGCTTCTCGTAGAGCGCCTCACGTTCCTCGACGCGCATGCCGGCGAGGCGACACGCAAGCAGGTTCTCAACTGGGAGTGTGCCGCGTCGCTGTTCCAGCGCGACCACGACACGGCTGATGCGATGCCGGATGGCGAAGTCCGGTAGCATGTCCGGCCTGCCCAGGTAGGGGACTTCCCAGTCCGCTTTGGCACCCTCGGGCGGGTCGGCGCCGAGGCAGCCGACGATCTCGTAGCCAGTCTCGGGTTGATCGCGGATTTCGGCGCAGAGGGAGCGCGCCTGCCGGCCGGTGCCGAGTACGACGATCTTCTCGCCGAATCCCCACTTGTAAAAGAACCAGTGGAAGCCGATTCGCCACCAGTAGAGCAGAAAGAATGCCAGCCCGAGGAGCAAGACGAGCTTGGTTGCTTGCCCGTGCAAGTGGCGCATTCCCGGAAAAAAGAAGAGGCCGGGGAAGAAGAACACGAGCACGGACAGCGTGATCAAGCTGAACCCAGCCGCGTGCATGAGCCGATTGGGCAGGTCGAGCCGGTTCCGCGAGACGCGCCAATCGTAAAGATCGTTGTAGGACAGGCTGACCTGGCAGAGCACGGCGATCGTTACCGCCGACAGGATCCCGCGGAAGATTTCATTGTGCGTCGCCGCCGCGATCGGCGCGGTCGCGACGCCGGGCATGCTCGTGCCGATGAGCAAGGTCGCCACCAACAGAAAGCCCTCCGAGGCGATCAACAGGAGCTTGCGCTTCGGAATGAACTGTTGGAAGAGACGGATCATCGGTGACTTGCGAAACGAGGGGGGCTCGGACGAAGGGCACGGGCGCCGGGGCGCATCGGCCAACGGACTCTGTCCCGGAAGTGTCTCATCTTAAGCCGCTCGGGGATGGATTTCCGCCAGATTGCCCGATGCCAAACCATCGGAGTTCCACCTCAGCGTCCTTGCCAACGGTGATTGCGCAGAGCCACAGCTCGACATGGGCTCGCCGCAGACCGAGCGCCGCTGGCAGCGCAGCCGCCGCCCGGTGCAAGCGCGCCAACTGTCGTTCGCGCAGGTTCGTCTCGGCGACCCGCGGCCAGCGGGCGGTCTTGACCTCGACCACGAGGACGCGGCGTTGCAGGCCGATCCTGCGCGTCGCGATGATGTCGAGTTCGACTCCGGCAACGCGGAGATTCGTCGCCACGACCTTGTAGCCGTTGGTTCCGAGCGCGCGGCGCGCGAGTTCCTCGCCGTGCTCGCCTAGGGCGCGTCGGTCCAAGTCTGCGGGCTCCAGAGGCACCCCTACTTATCGGTTGGGTCCTTCTCGCCACCTACGGGGATGACACGCGCGATCGCGCTGCGATCGAACTTCAGCCGAGGTGCGTCGCCGGAGCCCAACTTGACATACACGATCCGCTCGTCGAGCGTGTCGATCTGCCCATACAGTCCACCCGACGTGACGATGTGGTCGCCCTTCTTGATGGCGGAGAGCATCGCCTTGCGCTGCTTCTCCTGCTTCTGCTGCGGTCGGATCATCAAGAAATACATCAGCAGCAGGAACGGCACGAAGATGAGTGCCTGGCTCATGCATGCATTCGGATTCATCGGCGGCTTTTTCGCGGGCTGCCCTTGCCCCTGGCCCTGGGTTGCCCCGGCCTTGCTCTCGATGCCAGGGGCGCCGCCGGCTTGCTTGGCGGCCGTTGCGGGGTTGTCCGCGGTGCGCGGCACCTGTGGGTCACTGCGTTCCTGGCCCAGGTGGCCAGGCAGGCAGACCAGTGTTCCAGAGGGAAGCACGAACGGAAACGAAGCGGACATGAAGACTCCTGACGTGATCGCGTGTTGAGAGCGAAGAGATTTGGGCGAGCAGTATAGAATCTGCGGGCCAGTTCCCCACGTTCCGAATCGTCGAACCTAGTGGTATGAATCAGAGATCCTCGACCTTATCCGCGGCCCTCGGACGCCCCTGGCGGCGCCGTGCTCCCTCG
>CAYSWE010000505.1:0-3853 GCA_964434515.1 uncultured Phycisphaerales bacterium
TGGAACCACCTCGGCGGAGTGGCTGCGCACCCTGAGCTATGCCGGCGCGCGCCGACGCTACGGAGACGAGCCACCTGCAGCCGTGTACCAACAACTCGACAAGGAACTCGCGCTCATCGACGAGCTCGACTATCCCGGCTACTTCCTCACGATGTGGGAGATCGTCCAGTTCTGCAGCAAGAACGGCATTCTCTGCCAGGGGCGCGGTTCGGCGGCAAACTCGGCCGTGTGTTATTGCCTCGGGATCACGGCCGTGGACCCGGTGCAGTTCGACCTATTATTCGAGCGCTTCCTTTCCCGCGAACGACACGAGCCCCCGGACATCGACCTCGACATCGCACACGAACGGCGCGAAGAAGTCCTGCAGCATATCTATGCCAAGTATGGACGCACGCACGCGGCCATGGTCGCCAATGTCATCCGCTACCGAACGCGGTCAGCGATTCGCGAGGTCGGCAAGGTGCTCGGTGTTTCGCAAACCTCACTCGATCGGCTGGCAAAGCTGGCCTTCCGCAACGACGGAAACTGGACCGAGACCTTGCGCGTGGCGGGCCTCGATCCCGAGACGCCTACGCATGGCTGGCTGGCCGCGCTGGTCGACGAGATCCAAGACTTTCCCCGCCACCTGTCGATCCACCCGGGCGGTTTTTTGCTCGGCCATGAGCCCATCGACACGCTCGTGCCGATCGAGAACGGCACAATGGCCGACCGCACGGTGATCCAGTGGGACAAGGACGACATCGAGTCCCTCGGCCTGTTCAAGGTCGACTGCCTCGCGCTCGGCTCACTGACGCTGCTCGCCAAGAGCTTCTCGCTCCTACGCAAACATCGCGGCATCGAGCTCGGACTCGCAACGATCCCCAACGAAGACGCGGCCACCTACGAGATGTGCTGCAAAGGCGACACGATCGGCGTCTTCCAGATCGAGAGTCGAGCACAGATGGCCATGCTGCCGCGGTTGAAGCCAAAGACCTTCTACGACCTAGTCATCGAGATCAGCATCGTGCGCCCCGGGCCGATCGCTGGCGACATGGTGCACCCCTTCCTGCGCCGTCGGAGCGGCGAAGAAGACGTCGTCTATCCACACGAATGCCTGCGGCCGGTGCTCGCCAAGACGCTCGGTGTTCCGTTATTTCAAGAGCAGGTCATGAAACTCGCCATGGTCGCCGCCGACTACACACCAGGCGAGTCGGATCAACTGCGTCGCGACATGGCCGCCTGGCGCAAGCGTGGGCGGATCGAGCGGCACCGCGAACGACTGATCTCGCGCATGCGCAAGAAGGGGATTGCCCAAGAGTTCGCCGAACGGGTGTTCGAGCAGATTCGTGGCTTCGGCGAGTACGGATTCCCCGAGAGCCATGCGGCGAGCTTCGCGCTCATCGCCTATGCGACGGCTTGGCTGCGCTGCCACCACCTCGACATTTTCACCTGCGCGCTGCTCAACGCACAGCCGATGGGGTTTTATACACCTTCGACGATCCTCGAAGATGCGAAGCGACACGGGCTCGAAATCCGCCCGATCGACGTCACCAAGAGTAACGGCGACTGCACCCTCGAGCCTGCCACCGATGCACCGCAAGCAGCGACCGGGAAGCTCGCACTGCGCATCGGATTGCACTACGTCAAAGGGCTCAACAAGGACGCCACGACACGGATCGTCGCCGCCCGCAACGCACGCGCCTTCGCGAGCCTCGAAGACTTTACGCATCGCACCGGCCTCAACGCCAAGCAGCTCGAAGCACTCGCGGAAGGCGGTGCCCTCGAAAGCTTCCGCGCGTCACGCCGAGTTGCCCTCTGGGACGTATGGAAGCTCGCCCAAACACCAAGCCACGCGCTACCACTGACCGACGACGAACCCACCCCCCAGCTGCACGAACTCGATCCGTTCGAAACCGTGCAATGGGACTACCGTCGCACGAGTCACAGTCCGCGTTCGCACCCAGTCGCCCACCTGCGTGCCGCGCTGACCCGGCAACGAATCGACGACGCCCGCACGATCACCAAGAGCAGGCACGGCAACGTCGCCCGTGCGGCGGGCCTGGTCATCTGCCGGCAACGACCAGGGACCGCAAAAGGCGTGTTGTTCATGACGCTCGAAGACGAAACAGGTTTCGTCAACCTCGTCGTCTGGCAACGAATCTACGAAGAGTTCGCTGGCATCATCAAGACCGAGCCATTCCTGGCGGTCGAAGGCAAGCTGCAGCGCCAAGACGAAGTCGTCCACCTCGTGGCCAAGCGCTTCTGGATCCCTCGCGTGCGTGCCAAGCCCATGAGCGGCGGCAGCCGCGATTTCGCCTAAGGGCGAAAAACTGACTCTGACACCTTCTTTCTGACACCTCCTTTCGGGGGTCAGCGCAGCTTGGCTTGGGGGCCATCTGCGGCGCCGACATGAAGCTCGGGCGCTTCGTCCGCTTCGAGGAGCACGAAGGGCAGCATGGCGAGTGCGTGGACCGCGGAGGCGTCGGGCAGGACATAGGCCGAGGTGACGCGCCCAGCCTCGACGCCTTCGTCGTAGATCAAGGTGCCGGGCTCGGGAAGCTCGTTGGAGTCGATGCGAACGCGACAGAGTTTGCGGTTGACGTGGCCGTAGGTATGAATGCGCGCGATGACTTCCTGGCCAATGTAGCAGCCCTTGTCGGGATGGCAGGCCGATTCGAGTCCGGCCTCGAGCGGAATCGTCGACTCATCCACGTCGACGCCAAAGCGCGGCACGCCGGCATCGATCCGGAGCGCCTCGTAGTCGGCGAAGTCACCGGAGCGAACGTCAGTCAGTCGCCGCTCGAGATCCGCGATGGCCTCTGCCGGGCCGTGCGCGCGATGGCTCGGCACGCCGAGCTGTGCCGAACCGAGCACGTAGCCTTCACCCCACGGGGCGACACCATCGACGGCGAGAGGCTCAGGAGCCTCGGTCCCGAAGACCCCGATCGCCCGCCAGGCCGGCGCGATGACGTCGATCCTCTCCGCGAAGATAAAGCGGTCGAGAAGCGCACACAGGGCGTCGCGCTGGGACCGATCGACCTCCAGGACGAAGACGTCCTGGTCCGGGCGAAATACCTCAAAAAACGCCTGCATCTTGCCTTTCCCCGTCAGGATGCAGGCCGGCGCTCCGGCGCCAACCGCCAGGCCACGGGTGTCCTGCGAGGTGACTCGATGCAGGAGATCCGCGGTGTCCTGCCCCCGCAGAAGAACGCAGGCGCGATCCTCGAGGTTGAGCCAAAATGTTTCTATCTCGTTTGTTTGCATGCACTTAGTAAACAGCGTCGGTTTTATGCTATTCTACTGCCGAAGCTTGTTTTAGCACTCGAATGGGGCTACTTTCCACGCAATGCTGAGGATCTCGAAAAAGGCCGACTACGCGATCTTCCTGCTGTGCTACTTGGCACGACAAGCGGGGCGCCCGAGCGCGCTCATGAGCGCGGCCGAGTTGAGCGAGTTGACGGGCCTGAGCCACTCGATGGTCGCCAACCTCCTCAAGGAATACACGCGCGCCGGCATTCTCGAGTCGGTGCGTGGGCAAAATGGCGGCTACCGGCTGGCGCGTGCTCCGCGTAGCCTGGGCCTGCGCGAGATCCTCGCGGTCGTCGAGGGCCCGATCAACTTCGTCGAGTGCGCGGACGGCATCACGCCCGGCCACGTGCAGGCGCCGACCGAGAGCGAGCCGCCGGCCGCGGATCCACAGTGCGGGCTCGTGAGCATCTGCCCCTCGAAGGGCCCCTTGCAAATCCTACACAACCGCATCGTCGGCATGCTGGACTCGCTCAAGCTCGCAGAACTCGCGGAGTTCTCGGCGCTGCCGGCCATGCCCGTTGCGCTGTCCACCAGTAGCTCGGCAGCCCCCAGCTCGGCAGCCCCC
>CAYSWE010000506.1:0-3387 GCA_964434515.1 uncultured Phycisphaerales bacterium
CCCGTAGTAGCACGTTACCGCACTCTTGATGTAGACCATAGCCTTGACGATCTCTTTAGGCGTGGGATTCGCCTGAGCCCTCAACAGGGTAGAGTTCGTGCTAACAAGAGCCAATACGGAACAAGCCATCAGTATGCGATATGTCATATGTGATCGTAGAGGTTGACCTGCTGCAACAGAATAGATAAACTTCGCTCGCTACGGGTCGTTGTCCCCGCCGCCCCCTCGATCGGCACGCCTGCGTCCGATCTCGGATTCCCGACATCAGCACTGCGGCACAGGGACGCCTGGCCCGCAGATCCCGCCCCCCCATGGCGCCCGATTCGGTTCGCCAGATAAACACTTGCGCCCCTGAATCGAGTTCTGGCCCCAAAGCCAGTGGGTCAGTCTGCGCGCTTCCGCCGTTGCGCGACCAGATCGCGGCAAACCTCGATGAACGCCTCCGCCAGGGTCGGATGGTACCAGGGCACCTCAAGCAACCGCTCGACCGTGCCGTCGAGCGTCATGGCGGTCGCCGGCACATGGATCAGATCGTCGGCGCGCTCGTTGAGGATCTGACAGCCGAGAATCTTGCCCGTGTCGGGGTGGGCCAGCAGGCGGAGCATGCCGTGGCGAGCGCCGGTGACAATGCCGCGGCCTTGCTCGGGAAAGCGCTTGGTCGCTGTGACAAACGGGACTCCGTCTCGCTCGAGTTGGACGCGGGACCGGCCTACCGAAGCAAAGGCAGGATCGGTGAAGGTCACGGCGCACGGCGGAATCGACTGGTCGATCTCCGTCAACTCCTGCCCGCGCGCGGTTGCGGCTGCGTTGGCGCCGGCGACGCGGCCCTCGCGATTCGCCTCGTGGAGGATGAGCCGCCGGCCGGTTGCGTCGCCCGCTACGAACACGTGCGGAACATTCGTTTGCTGCCGGGCGTTCGTGTCGATCGAGCCGCGGTCGACGGCGATGCCGGCGGCGGATGCATCCAGTCCTTCGAGTCGTGGGACGCGCCCCATGGCGTTGAGCACCAGGTCGAACGTGCGGCGTTCCGGAACGCCGTCACCACTCTGAAGCAAGACGCTTACGGCGTCGCCGTCTTGACGGAACTCGGACACCGTCGACGGAACACAGACCTCCATTTCGTCGGCGAGGGCGCGCACGAGTTCGGCGCCGAACTCGGCGTCGGTTGCGTGCAAGAGTGGCGAGCGCACCGACAGCGTCACGGTCGTCCCAATGCGGGCGAGCCACTGCGCAAACTCGAGGCCAACCGCGCCGCCGCCGATGACGAGCGCGCGACCCGGTGGTGCCGCAAGCTCGAACATGTCGTCACTCGTCGCGATGGCTACGCCGGGCGCATCGAGCGGACGCACCGTGGAGCCCGTGGCAATCACGAACGCCTTGGCCTCGAACGTCTCGCCGTTGCACTCGACTGTGTGCGGCCCAACAAAGCGCGCGTTGGCGCGTTCTACGGCATAGCCGCCGCGCTCGATCGCATCGACCTTGGCCTTTCGAAAGCGCTCGACCAGCCCACGCATCCGATTCATCATCGCCGGAAAATCGATCTCCGGCTCGCCACAGCGCAGTCCAAAGCGCGCACCGTCGCGCATGATGTGCGCGCGATGCGCCGTCTCGAGCAAGGCCTTGGTCGGCATGCAGCCGCGCAGGATGCACAGACCACCGAGGCGCTCAGCACCGTCGATCGCCAGCACGCTTGCTCCGGCGGCCGCCGCGGTCGCTGCGGCCCGGGAGCCACCCGTTCCGCAGCCGAGAACGATGACATCGAACGATCGCTTCATCGGCCGGATCCTAGCAGCGCCGCCAAGGTCCGGACAAAGAAAGAAAGCGACGCGTAGGATCGGGTAACCTGGAGCCGGACCTCCTCACCCCGAAAACGCCAACATCGCAGAAGAGTCTGTCATGCAAACCAACTCCCCGCGCACCATCCTCAGTCTCGGCACTGCGCTCGCGCTCAGCCTCGCGATGACGGGAGTGACGCCAGCCCAGAGCACCTACGACGACTTCGGTGGGAACTCGATCGACTCCACCAGGTGGACGCTATTCGGCGAAATGGGGCGTGCCAGCCAGAGCGGTGGCTTCCTGCTGCTGAGGGGCGCGGGATCGAAACGGGATATCGACCTGCTCGCGGTAGATGCACTCCGCGGTGACTTTGAGATCATTCTCGACTTCGAACGCTTCCGAGCGCGGTCGACAGCGAACGAGCCTGGCCTGTCGCTCACGGCCGTCGACGCGATCACGGATCCAAACCAGGGGGGCGTCGTCAGCATCGCCATCGAGGCGACGGCACGCGGCCACAGCTTCTTTGGCTGCGCCGAACTCGGTGGGCGCTCGCTCGGTGAGGCCTCGGTCCCCACGCGCGCGAGCGCCGGCAAGCTGCGCCTCACTCGCGCCGCGGGCAAGATCAGCGTGTCGGCGCAAGAGAAGGGCAACAACACCTGGATCACGCTGCGCACGTGGACGGACTTCTTCAAGACCAACACCGTTCGGTTCCTCGTGTCCTCGCTGGCCGGCACCGCGGATGCGGCCGACGTTTCCTGCGACAAGATCTGGATTCGCGGCAAGCGCATCTCCGGCTCACCGGCTTACGGCAAGCGCTGCGCCAACCTCGGCTTCGCCCCCACAAACCTCCCGAAGATCGGCACGACCCTCGGGCTGCTCACAGCCGGCGACGGCTCGTTTGCCAGAGCAGGGTTCGCAATCATCCTGGGCGAGCGCCCCCTCGCGATCGACCTCACTGGCGCCGGCGCGCCCGGCTGTTTTCTGCACACACCGCTAACGATCCTCTTGGTCGGCGGAGCTCTCGACGCCGAGGGGCTCGGAATCCTCGCGCTCCCGATCCCTGCCTCCAATGCCCTCGTGGGCGCGCGCTTCTACACGCAAGCCGTCGCGACTACAGCCAAGAACAGCATGGGCCTAGCCTGGTCCGTCGGCGCGACGAGTGGGCTAACGCGCTAGAAACGCGGCCGAAAAACCCGCATGGCTGCGCCGCCTCTCGCTGGCGCACCTTTCTGCAAACCCGGTTGGGTTCGACAGCGGACACCGTTCTCCGACTACGATGTCCGGCATGCCCTCCGACCCCGCCGAATTCGATCAGGTGCGTGATATCTTCGTGCGGGCAGCGGAGCTGGAAGGCAACGCCAGGGACCGCTACCTGGAGTCGACCTGCGGCGCCGGGACCGCGCTGCGCACGGAGGTCGAGGAACTCCTGCGGATCCACGAGGACCCACCGGCCGTGCTCGCGGGCGGTGGCCCGGTCCACGCTGCATCCGATGCGGGCTACCCCGAGACGATCGGTCCCTATCGTATCCGCGGCATCCTCGGCCGCGGTGGCATGGGGATCGTCTACCGGGCGGAACAGCACCGCCCACGCCGCGCTGTCGCGCTCAAGGT
>CAYSWE010000506.1:3397-3853 GCA_964434515.1 uncultured Phycisphaerales bacterium
ACCGCGGAAGGGCAGAAGCGGTTCCTGAAGGAAGCCCAGGTCCTTGGGCTCCTCCAACACCCCGGGATCGCCCAGATCTTCGACGCCGGGATGTGCGATTTCGGCTTCGGCGAGATGCCGTACTTCGCCATGGAGTTGGTCGAAGGTGCCCCACTGAGTCAGTTCGCCGAGAACGCGAGACTCGACGTCGCAGCGCGCTGCACCCTCATGGCCCGGGTGTGCAATGCCGTGCAGCATGCGCACGACTGTGGCGTCGTGCATCGTGACTTGAAGCCGGCGAACATCCTGGTCGTGCACACGGGCAACGCCGACCAATCCGCGCCCGACCGCAGACGACCTGGTATCAACTGAAGAAGTTCGCGAGCCGAAACAGGACGCTCGTGGGCGGGGTCCTCGCTACCTTCATGGCCCTGATCGCCGGGCTCGTCGCTGTCGTTATTGTTACGGCGGCCACCG
>CAYSWE010000507.1:0-3847 GCA_964434515.1 uncultured Phycisphaerales bacterium
CCACGCGCCCCCACTTCTTGCTCGTCCACGTCGTCGACCAGCATGGCGATCCACTTGTTGCGTTGCATGGCCTGAGGCGGAAGTCGAGCGTTCTGGTTGCACGTTCCGTGGCGGAGGAGCGGCGGTCTGACGCGGCTCGGCGGCGGCGGGTCGGGACGCACGGATCGGGATCGGAGAGCGACGCGTAGCGTCGCTCGAGGGTGGATTCACCGCTACGATGCGGGCTCGTTTTCGCCCGCCCCAGAAAGAACAGAAGCCCACAGTGCAACAACACCGTGGGCTTCGCAGAGCGCACCATCTAGACATTCAGGTGTTACCGACGGCGCGCACCGTAGTCATGTCGGAATTCTATCCGAAGCCAGCCCGTAAGAGCAGCCCTTTCATCGTGACTCCGTACCTAGTCGACGCGACTGCGGGGCTGAGCGCTTCCATGCCGACCCGGTGCCCGGCGGGCGCTGTGGGAGCGAAGAGTGCTTGCCGGCTCCGGCGTCACGGCAGCAGACAGCGGAAGACCGGACCGCAGTGCCCAGTCGCGATCGTAAGGTGCCAGACCCACGGCCGGAGCTTCACGCTCTATCCGCCTGGCTTCGCACCGTACGCACGGCAACTACTCGTGCCTCTGGCCCCCGACGGCGAGCAGATCAGCGTCGCGGATGAAATCGCGGTGTTCGACGATACGCCCTTCGAGGCGGCGATCGACGCGAAGAGTGGACGAGCATGGGCGCGTGAGTCCGACGAGTCTCCGGCGCTACCGCCGGACCGTTGGTGGAGCACGCAGAATCGCCACCTCGTCCGCGCGGCGCGCCTGCTCGGCGTTTCGCATGGTCTCTCCGACACAGTGCGCGGGAAGATCGCGGCGGTGCTCTCCCTAAGCACGCTCTTCCTTCGTGAGCAAGTTGTGACTCGCGGCTACCGCGCGATCGGAGATGCGGTGTGCAGCGTGCTCGCGCTGCTGCGCCGCGGACGACAAGCAGCGAACGATCTCTTGGTCTGCGCTCACTTGGCGGGCCAGTGCGGCGAGCCGTTCTTCTGGGATGCGCGACGACAAGTGTTGCGCCAATCGCCGTTCCTCGAAGCCGGAACGAATCCTCAGGAGTGACTCCGCCTCCGCGCCGAGGCACCCACGAAAGTGGGACTCGTTGCAACTAGGGACCGCGCTCTACGGTCCTGCGCCATGACTCAAGACTCACATCCGAACGCCGTGGCGGTGTTCCGTTACTCGATCCTCTCCCAGGTCTTCTGCCGAGTGGTCGCTGGTGAAGCGCAAGCGGTGGCCGTGCATGAGGTCGCCGCGCGATCTCATGCACGGCCTGTCGGCGATACGTTTCGGCGCGTCTCGGAGCGATCGATCTATCGCTGGCTTCGTGCGTACGACCAATGCGGCATTGCAGGGCTCGAGCCCAAACGACGCGATCCGCTGGACGAGTCCGATCTCGTCTTGCCGAGTCGGCTACTGGACTTCATGCGCGCGGAGAAGAAACTCGACCGCGCGGCATCGATCCCGGAGTTGATTCGTCGCGCGAGAGAGCTTGGCATTCTCGAGCCCCAGCAACACATCGATCGCAGCACGGTCTACCGCGTCTGCTTGCGGCACGGACTTCCCGTGACGCGCGTCAAGCAAGCCAAGGACCGTGATGCGCGTCGATTTGCACATCCACACCGGATGGACATGGTGCTCTGCGACGGGAAGCACTTTCGAGCAGGCACCACGCGCAAGAAGCGCGTGGTCCTGTTCTTCATCGACGACGCGACTCGCCTCATTCTGCATGCGGTCGTTGGCACATCGGAAACCGGGGCGTTGTTCCAGCGCGGGCTCTACGAGTGCCTCTGTAAGCACGGCTTCATGAGCGCTGTGTACATTGACAGAGGACCCGGTTTCATTGCCCGGGACACTGCCGCGGTTCTCACCAATCTCGGCATCCCGTGGATCCACGGAGAAACTGGCTACAAGGAAGGCCGGGGCAAGGTCGAGCGGTTCAACCGCACGGCCAACGCTGACCTCCTACGAGCGTTTGACCGTCGGCCCGACGTCGATCCAGGGTGCCGCGCTCTCGAGCTTCGTATTCGACACTACGCTGACAAGATCTACGCCCATCGCGTCCACGGGAGCCTCAACGGAAAGACACCGTGGCAGCGCTTTCATGGAGACCCACGAGCGTTGCGGTTTCCAGAGGACCGAGAGACCCTGCGCCGCAGCTTCGAGGTCTGGATCGAACGCCGTGTTTCGACGGACAACGTCGTGTCAATCAAGTCCGTCGACTACGAGATGCCGCGCGGTTACCGCGGCGAGAAGGTCAGGCTACGTCGCCGTCTCCTCGACGACAAGATCGTCTTCCTGCACAACGGCAACGAGATCATTCTGCACATCGTTGACCTCGTCGGGAATGCGTACGCCCAACGGGCCAATGGGAAGGTCGACGACGAAACGCCAAGCGCGCCGCCGACGACGGCAGCAGACCTGGCGTTTGGGCGTGACTTCGGACCAGTCATTGATCCTGACGGCGGCTACACCGAGCCCGATGACGACAGGGATGACACGGAGGGGGGCCAGTGGTAACCGACCTACGCAGTCGCTTCGGCTTGCACGCCATGCCGTTCACTCGCGAACTCGCCGTCAAGGACCGGTTTCCGCTCGCGATCTTCGACGAAGCCATCGAGGGCCTTCATGAGACTCTCGATCAGCGCATGTCATGCGCCTTGATCGCACCGGCGGGCACCGGCAAGACGTCCGTGCTTCGCGCGGTCATCGACCGTCTTCCGGAGGCTCGCTATCGCGTCCACTACGTCAAGGTGACGGGACTCAGCAAGCGCGACATGTGTCGCGAGATCGCGCAGACCCTCGGCCTTGCTCCCGCTGGTACGTATCCCTCTCTGGTCCGCAAGGTCCAGGACCACTTCCTGCAGTCGGCCGATGCGGATGCCCTTAGGCCCGTGCTCATCCTGGACGAGGCCCACGATCTACGTCCCGAAACGCTGTCGATGCTGCGGGTCCTGACCAACTTTGACATGGATTGCCGACTCGTGCTCAGCATCGTCCTGTGCGGCCAGCCGAAGCTGCGCGAGCTGCTCCGGCGCGACGATCTCGAAGCTGTCGCGCGTCGGCTCGCGCACTACGCAACCCTGAGGTCGCTCTCCCGGGACGAAGTCGAAAGCTACGTGGAGCACCGGTGCACGATCGCTGGATCGGTGACCGTCCCGTTCGATCCTGGTGCGCTGGATGCGCTGTTCGAAATCGGTCGCGGGAATCTCCGGGCAACCGATCAGCTTGCGCGCAAAACACTCGACCTCGCGCACAAGGATAACCAGGACGTTTGTGGAGCCGCGCATGTGGCTCGTGCGCGGAAGCTGTTGTGGCCATGAATGCGGCGACACTTCCGGTCTTGCGGGCCGCGCAGCTTACGGAACAACTCGAAGAGCAACAGTGGTTGATCGAGGGGCTCTGGGGGCGTGCGGGCATCGGCCTGATTGGTGGGGCTCCGAAGTGCGCCAAGACCTGGCTCGGCCTCGACATGGCGGTCAGCGTTGCTTCCGCGACAAAAGCGCTCGGTCATTTCGCAACCCCAGATCATGGGACCGCGCTTGTGTACCTGGCCGAGGATGCTTTGCCGCAGGTCCGCGCACGCATCGACGGTCTTTGTCGTCATCGGGGACTCGACATCGCGTTGCTCGATCTCCATGTGATCACGGTGCCAACGCTGCGGATCGATCTGGAGTCGGATCAAGACCGGCTCGCTAATACGATCGAAGCCTTGCGACCGCGCCTGCTGCTGCTCGATCCGCTTGTGCGTTTGCATCGGTTGGACGAAAACAGCGCCTCCGAAATCTCACGGCTACTCGGTTTCATCCG
>CAYSWE010000508.1:0-3846 GCA_964434515.1 uncultured Phycisphaerales bacterium
GAGCTGTTCGAGGCTCTCAGCCGCGATGGTACCGCAGACTTGCCTAGGCTCGACTATGAGCTGGCGATTACTTGGATCAACCGCGGCAACACCCTCCGTGGCGGCGATCCGGTGCGGGCCGTGGATGCCTATGAGCGCGGCATTGCGCACTTTCGACAACACGCAGGGGAGTCCGATCGGCACCGGGTCTGGCTCGTGAAGTCGCTCAGCAATCTTGGCCTTTACCTCGCCCAGCGAGGTCGCGACGAGGAGGCGGAAGCCAAGCTTCGGGAGGCAGTGCGCAAGGGCGAAGAGTATTGTCGGCGGCTCGGCGACCTCAGGCAGGGTTTCGTCGGCGCTGCGGACGGGGCCTGGTTCCGCTACGACCACGAGTATCACGAGGCGCTCGGCGCGGCTCGCACAAACCTCGGGGAGTTCTTGGTGGATCGGGGCAGAGCCAAGGATGCGCTCGGCCTCCTGCGCGCTGCGCTGGCGGGCTACCAGGCTCTGGCCGACGCCGTCCCATTGTATCTCGAGTATCCCTGGAGCGTGGCGATGGCCCAGACGAACCTGGCCTTGGTGCTTTCCGAGGTACACGGTGAGTCTGGTTCGTCGAGCCAGGCGAGCCGTTTCCTGGCGAGTGCCGACGCTTGGTTTCGCCAGGCCCGCAAGGCACTCCCGGATCATCACGGGTTGCTGGCCTATCACGCGCGCAATCGGCTCGTTGCTGCCAAGATCGCCGCGCGGGCCCACGACCACGCGGCGCTCCACGCCCTGGCGGGGCAGGCCCTGCGCGAGTTGGATGCCGCCGGAACCGATTCCCTTGCGATCCGCACCTTCGGCGGCCTCGTCCTTGGGATCGGCGGTCTGCAGGAGAGCCGTGCAGCTGTGGACACCTGGCAGCGTTTGGAGCGGCGACTCGCCAGCGCGGATCTCGGAGCCGGGCCGGACGTTGCTCTCTTGGTGGACGTCGAGGGTCGCCTCGCCGTGGCGTATGCGGCGCGGCGCGACCCGACGAGAGCGGCGGCGATCGCCAAGCAGGCGGCGGAACGCATCGAGGCCTGTCGTGCGGCGCTCGGTTCGAACCGGGCGCTCGATGCGGCGGAAGCGTCGCTGAAGGCGCGCCTTCGGGATGTGCCCGCCGTGTTCCGCAGTCCCGCGTCGAATCGGGCCCAACCTTCGATCCGATGATCGGGCGTGCCGGGCGTCCTCGGCGAACACTGGCTCAAGCGTGCGTCCGTTCGTGTCGATCCATCGGGGGAACGCACGAGGGTCGACGTTGGAGCTGGGAGTATCTCTAGGGCAGTCACAGCAGCAGCACTTGTTGTTGCTGCCCAAGATGCTGCAGGCGATCGAGATCTTGCAGCTCTCGACCTTGGATCTCGTGGCGATGATCGACCGGGAGCTCGCCGAGAACGAGACGTTGGAGCTTGGAAACAGCTCGAGTGACGAGACGCCGGACCCAGCGCCCGAGGACCCGCGGCGGCACGACGAACTCGAGGAGTTCCCGGCGAGCCGCGCGGCGCGTGACGAGGAACGCAACGATTTCTTCGCACAGATCCCGGCTCACAGTGTTTCGTTGCACGCTCACTTGCTTGGGCAGATCGCCATGCTCGACCTCGATGATGCGCTGCGCGAGGTGGTTTCGTTTCTGATTGGCAGCCTCGACGGCAACGGCCACCTCCAGCTGGAACGTGATGAGCTGACGGCGTTCTTCGATGAGGGGGCGCCGATCGACGAGGCGATCGCGATTCTGCGCTCGCTCGAGCCGGCCGGCGTGGGTGGATCCGGGCCGACGGACTCGATGCTCGCGCAGCTCGATCCTGCGGATCCGGATCACGAGTATCTCGTCGCGATCTTGGTCGAGCACCTCGATGATCTGGCCAAGAACCGCTTTCCGGCCGTTGCCCGCCGGTTGGGCGTAAGCATTCCCGACCTGCGGGCGTTGACCGAAAAGCTGCGCGACCTGGATCCGTGCCCCGGTCGGGCGTTCGGGGACGACGATCGGGCCAGGATCGAGCCTGACGTGATCGTCAAGCGCGAGGATGGCGAGTGGCAGATCTACGTGGACGACGCCCGCGTGCCGCCGCTCACGATCCGCGACGACTACATGGAACTCGCCTCGGACCGCGCGGCGCCCAAGAGCGTTCGAACCTACCTGAAGCGGAAGCTCGGTTCGGCGCAGGATCTGCTCGCGGCGATCGCCCAGCGCAAGGAAACGCTCGGGCGGGTCGCGCGCGCGACCCTCGAGCGCCAGGCGGGTTTTCTCGAGCGCGGCCTCGCAGGGCTCGTGCCGCTCAAGATGCAGGAGGTCGCCGACGCCGTCGGTGTCCATCTGTCGACGGTCAGCCGTGCCGTTGCCGAGAAGCACGTGCAAACCGATGTCGGGGTCTTTGCGCTGCGTGACCTCTTCGACGGGGGGCGCGGCGTCGGGGCAGATGCCGCCGGCGAGGGTGGCGAGTCTCGGGTCTCGGTCCAGGACCGGATTCGTCGCCTAGTCGAGGCCGAGGACGGCGCTCAGCCGCTGTCCGACGACGCGCTCGTCGCCGCCCTCGAGACCGAGGGGGTCCGCGTCGCCCGGCGGACCGTCGCCAAGTATCGCAAGGAGCTGGGGATTCCGAGTAGCTGGCGTCGACGCGTTTACTGAGGGCCCACGCAACAAGATCTTCGCGGTTTCGACCGGGTCTCGTCGCCGCTGGCGGCGTTGCGTTCCCTCGATGGTCCCTCGTGGCGCGCCGTGGCGTGTTGTGGACTTGACTTGGTCGGGGTGGAGCGGCCAGGTTCTTTGGATGCGAACGCTGCGGCTTTGGATTGGTTACGACGGTGCCCGGTATGCCGGCTGGCAGCGCCAGTCTGGTGCGGAGTCCGTGCAGGAGCATCTGGAGCGGGCGATTGCGGTCGTGACCGGAGATGACGTGACCGTGCATGGGGCAGGACGCACCGACGCTGGGGTGCACGCGTTGGCGCAGTCCGCGCATGTCCGGGTCGGCGGCGGGCCTCCAACCGCCGCGTTCCACAAGGCGGTCAACACCATGCTGCCGCGCGACATTCGAGTGCTCGGCGCGCGGGAGGTTGGCTCCGAGTTCCACGCTCGTTTTTCGGCCCGGGCCAAGCGGTATGCCTATCGCATCCGCACCGGTGCCGTCTTGCACCCGCTGGATCGTGCGTTCGTCCACTGGCATCGTTCCGGCGGCTTCGACGTGGGGGCAATGCGGGCTGCAGCTCGTATCCTCGTGGGAACACACGACTTCGCGTCGTTTGCTGCGAATCCTGGTCAGCGGCGCACACGGCCGACCATCCGGACGGTGCAGGCTTTGCATGTGCGCGACGGTGGGCGGGGAGTCGATCTCGTCGTCCAGGGTGATGGTTTTCTCTACAACATGGTGCGGATTCTCGTGGGATCCCTGGTCGAGGTCGGTCGGGGTCGCCGGCCCGTCGCGTGGATGCAGGACGTTCTCGCCGCCAAGGACCGCAGGGCCGCTGGCCCGACGCTACCGCCGCACGGGCTCTACCTCGTCCGGGTGCTCTACCCGGAGGAGTTCGGACCGGACCGACCACCGTTCTGACGCCGGCTCCGTTTCCTGGGCATCATCCGCTCGCTGGCTTGTCGAGGCTTTCGGGCTGTGCAGGCTGGCTTTGCAGGGTTTGTGCTAGCGGGCGTCGCAGCCATGCCGGGTTTTCGGCCGAGCTTCTAGCCCGACGGTCGCGCGTGTGTATTCTGTCACCGTTGGGCAGCCGAGCGAGTTCACCAACACAGGGTCAATCGAACACGGGAGACAGCATTGGAAGTCAAGGTCACCGCACGGAGTGACGGGATTCCTGATCAGGCCAAAGACTACGCGCGGCAGCGCTTCGCACGGGTCAATC